>JAAYJY010000273.1 GCA_012522705.1 Syntrophomonadaceae bacterium
ATCAAGCGATCGGGAGCCGTCTCTCCCCCCAACACAAACAATCCCTCTGCATCAATCGTCGAACCATCCTTTAACTGAAGCCCTAGAACGAATTCCTCTCCTACTATGCCCGCCGGCTTGCTATTCAGAATTCTAATGCTGGGATCGAGATTACCAACCGCCTTATACAGGGGCAGGTAATAAACCTGTTTACAGATCTCAGCCGTGAAATTGGCCTCACCTTCGGCTTCAGTGCTGTGGCCGATTATAATTACATCCTTGCCTCGATACATGGGTCCGTCACAAGTAGCACAGTAACCTAGTCCCTTGCCCAGAAAATAGTCTTCTCGCGGCAAGGTGGGGCGATAGGGTATACCGGTGGCAATCACGATAGTGCGGGAAGTTATTACCTCGTCGCCTATCAGGATATTAAACAATCCCTCCAAGTCGTTGATGCTAGTAGCTTTATTGTTTATTATCTCTATGTTACGCTGGAGTGCATGCTGCATAAATCTGTCCAGAAGGTCACTTCCGCTTGTGTCGGGCAATCCTAAATAATTATCTATTTTTTGTGCCTTATGCAGGGGTGGGCTACATACTTCGGCGCCTATCACTATTACTTTCTTGTTCCGAATGGTGGCGTTGACGGCTGCCGACAGCCCTGCCGGACCACAACCCAATATAGCCAGATCATATAATTCATGTTTCATCCGATTTGCCCCCCTCATGATTGATTTTGGACTGTTACTATTATTCTGCCCTATCCTTATGGAGTTTCCCCCATAGGACTCTCATTCAGCACAGTATTTTAATTTTGCTATTTGTTCATGATCCACTGGGTCCAGCTTGCCCTAAACTAATCTTCAATAGCAAACTCGTAGGATACCATATCAGCATCATCTTGATTTCCGTAAATGAAGTTCTTCTCCCAGAATTGAACATGATTGTCCTTAGCCACCAGCAGGATTGATGTGGAGCGGGTGCCATAATTCTCTCCGGCAATGAACACTGATGACAGCAGCCGCTCCCATTCCTGGCTTAGTCCTGTCCGCGGCAATTCATGGTCGGCGGCTTGCTGTGTATCAGCCATGATGTTGAAAAGCTGGTCCGCTTGAATAACATCGTTACGCAGGCAATTCTTCAAATGCCACACACTGCGGTAGACCTTGGGCCAACAAACGTTCAGCAAACTGTTGCTTAATCCATGTATGCCTGGTTGGACTTGGCACACCGGTTGCTTCTGGTTGGAAAAATAGTAGAGTGAGTCGCTGGTCCCTGCCAACAGGTTATAACCATCATACTGTTGCGCGGTTCCAACCAGCCGCTCCAAAAAGTCGTCTGGAGCATCTTCACCGGCTAGGTAATCATGGACCAACAATCCGCGAGAAGGAGCCCCATGCTTGTTTTGACCGGGATCTCTATAGTTAGTTAAGGCCGCCCATCGACCGGTTTTGGTTATTCCCATCCAGGTCCCCCCTTGGAGCAGATCCTTTCCGCCCAGTATGTCAGGGTTCTCCGGCCAGAAAGCCGCAGCCCGGGTGGGGCGCTGGTAAAACTCGTCACGGTTAGCCGCCACCACTAATTTGTAGCGAGGATGGCAGTCCAGTGCAAAGGCTATTAGACACATAGGCCCACCTCATTCTTTAACTTAACCAAGGACAAAGTCAACTTTGTGTCCCTGTCATGCTCTATTATAGCCAATATGGTATCTTTGATGTTGGCGAGTTTTCCTTCCCCTGCACCACGTATCTTTCTAACATACTTCCCACCTGCCAGCATGATGCAAGAAAACACTGTATCATAATCCCATCTTACTACCTGCCAACCTTGAAAGGGATAGAAAGGTCAACAATATTTCGGACAATCTTCTAAGCAACACTCTTCAGATTGTGC
>JAAYJY010000274.1 GCA_012522705.1 Syntrophomonadaceae bacterium
ATGTCGCCGGGTTCGGATCTTGTAATATAACCATAGGCAATGGGCAGCAACGATCCCGAAGGGATGGCCAGATCAGGATCGAAGACACAATCCGGGGGCAGGATGCTGCTCACTCTGAGCAGGTTGGTATTGCCCACCCGGGCATTCAGTAAGGCTCCATCGAAAGCGGTAAGCGCTGTTTTCCCTTCTGATGAGGCTGCCGTAACGAAATATCTTTTTGGCAAGGGCAACAATTGGGAACACCTCCAGTTCTTTTTCAGCACAATGGAAATATTATTAACTCAATGTAACTAATCAATACTCTTTTTTAAGAACGATTGGGTATCCGACCCAACTGCTACCGAAAGCATCCTGAGCTAACTTGGTTTTTCAATAAATCTGTAGGTTCCAAACCTTCAAGTATGGCGCAGTTTTTGAAAACAAGTGGTCAGGATATGTATCCGTGACCTTTGGGCACGGATTCAGGTTATAGATAGGATTGGAAAACAAATGGCCTTTGGTAATTCCACCTTTATGCAACGGGAGACAAACCGGCCATCGTTTGGGCCATGGCGCATCTTTTTCAACGGCTATCCCGACAGTCGAGCGGGCTCAGCCCTGATACCGCTGATGACCGTTGGCAGTCACTATGGCTTCAGTGGAATCCTTGAGGGTTTTAAGGTACTCTAAGAAGTTGTTGACTGACTTGCGCCGTACCTTCTGACGGGGATAGATTATATAGAATAGACGGTGGGCATCGACCTCGTCCAAAGTTATCGCTTTAATGTTGCGCATCTCAACCCGTTTGATAGCCCAGCGGGAAACGATTGAAATACCTACGCCTGATTCCACCATGGCCAGTACCGCCTCGGTGCTGCCGGCTTCCATGTATATATTGAGGTCTTCTTTACGGATATCCCTGGCCGCCAATAGTCCTTCTATTGCTTTGCGGGTGCCCGATCCCTTTTCACGGAATATCCATCTCTCATTGACGAGGTTCTTTAATCCGATCTCCTGGTAGACTGCCAGCTTATGACCGGCTGGCACCACCACCACCAGTTCATCCTCCAGCCAGGGGAACCCGTCAATCTTGCGGTTGTTGATCCAGCCGCCCACGATGCCGATATCCAGTTCCCGTTCTCCGATCCGGCTGAAGATCTTCTCCGTATCAGCTATATCCATACTTACGCTGATGGCGGAGAACTTGTCCTTATACAGCTTGATCAGATAGGGCATTATATATTGTCCGGGGATGGTGCTGGCTCCCAGATACAGGCTGCCTCGGCGGCTGTCGGCAAGCTCTTCCATTGCTCTCTCGGTCTTATCCACCGCCTTTATTATATCTTTGGCATAATTGTAGAGTATCTCTCCGGCTTCGGTGGGCTTCAATTTGCGCCCCGATCTCTCCAGCAACAACACCCCGAATAGATCTTCCAGGTTCTGGATCTGTTTGGTGACAGCCGGTTGGGATATGCCGAAATCCTCGGCAGTTTTGGAGAGATTTTGGGTTTCCACCACCCTTACGTAGGTCTTGAACAGATTCAGATTCATCTTAAGAACCCCTCCAATATAGTGTCTATCGCTTCCGATTCACCGAGACCCAAAGACATCAGTTTTATCAGTTGCTCCCCGGCAATCTTACCGATGGCCGCTTCATGGGTCAGGACCGCCTCGGCATCCTCAGCCTGAATCTCCGGTACTGAACGGATGCGGGCATTATCCATGAGTATAGCGTCACATTCGACATGGCCTTGGCAGGCATCCCGGCCTATCAGGGCAGCTTTGAAGAGTTGATAGGAATCCCCTTGGGCTACCGCCCGGGACAGCACCTGAGCAGATGCTCCGGGGCCCTCCAGATAGATGGTGATGTCCGATTCAGCTTTTTGGTCTTCCTGAGTCAGCAGCCGTTCAATGATTTTAAGGCTGCCGCGGGCATGGATGTGGGCTACGGTAGAGCGCAGGGTGTCGTTCACACCTTTCATCTGCACCATCTCCATCTCGGCACTGGCCCCTTCTTCTACAGTAACCACCGTGGTAGGATTCAGCACCCGTTTACCAGTCTTATTGCCTTCTCCATAATGCTTCTCGGCATATCTCAGCCGGGCTCCGGCTCTGACGATAATCTCGTGGATGCCGTCATGGCGGGACTCGACATGGCTGTCATTGTGAATCCCGCATCCGGCGACAATGGTGGCATCGGCATTTTCGCCGACTACAAATGTGTTGTATACTTTCTCCTGCAAGCCTGCTTGGGTAAGCATTACCGGAACATGGACGGTTTCGTTTTTAGTTCCGGGTTTTATCTCCACCAGCAGACCGCTGCCATCCTGATTGGGCCCCACTGATATATTCGGAGAAGAGTGCCTCATAACCGGGACCCCATTCAAACGGATATTGAGCGCACCCTGAGGCACTTTCTTCAGGTCGGCCACTGCCTCCAACAAATCCATATCGAGTTTACTTAATTGCATAGCTTATTTCCCCCTGGCACTGATTGCGTACTTTGCATTCGATATCATCTTTAATCAGTTTCCAGACCTGCTCCGGGGTACCCTTGGCATCGATCATGCCCCCGGCAATGACTAGGATTTCATCACACACCGGAATTACATTTTCATTGTGGGTTATGACGATGGCAGTTTTGTTGGGATTGCCCTTATAGGTTGACAGTATGAGTTTCAATAATTTCTGGATGGTCCACAGATCCACCCCAGCTTCCGGTTCATCGAAGATGCTGATGACAGGGTTGCGCAACAGCAATTGAGCCATCTCGATTCCTTTGATTTCTCCGCCACTCAAACCGGCGCCCAAGTCGCGGTCCAGGTAATCCTCGGGGCATAGACCAACGTCCCGGAGACTGGTTCTGACTTTTATCAAGTCAGCGTTGGGGGCGGCGATGGTCAGTACATTTTGAATCGTTAGTCCCTTAAAACGAGGCGGCTGTTGAAATGCGTAGCCGATCCCCCGGTTGGCCCTTTCGCTTATACTTAGATCGCTGATCTCCTCCCCGTCCAGGTAAAGGTGCCCTTGGCTTTGCTTGTATATGCCCATTATTACTTTGGCTATGGACGACTTTCCCCCGCCGTTGGGCCCAGTGACCGCATATACCTTGCCCTTTTCGAACTGGCAATCAATTCGCTTGAGGATCTCAAATTTCTCACCGCTGTCATCATCGACCTGCATCTGTATATTCTCAAGTTTAAGCACTTTTATCCCCACCTCTCGCTTTTCCGTGTACTATTCTATCATAACTAGGATTTATAAGTCTAATCAATGCTCTCCTCAAAAAAAAAGAGGCATACCCCGCAATGGTACGCTCCCTGTTATTCCATTCCCTAATCCCGAATAGGGGCTGCATTCAACTAACGGCTGCTTATAATCATTTCCAACAGTTATAAGTCAGGCTCATAAAACTGCCCGATGACTCTCAGCCGCTGATACCGCTGCCGGATCAGATCGTCCAACGGCTGGGCGCTAACTTCGTCAAGGTGTTTACTGATTGCGGACCTTAAATCGGCAACGAAATCAGGTGCCCCAAGAAGGTTTTCATTGAGTGGTTCGTCGACGATGGCGTCAATTATGCGCAGGTCTTTCAAGGCTGGGGCATTCAGCTTCAGTGCTTCGGCCATCTCGCCGGCTCTCTTCACATCCCGCAGCAGGATAGAGGCGCAGGTTTCCGGTGAAGCTACTGAGAAAACCGCATTGGAAAGCATGATAATGCGGTCGGCGATGGTCAAGGCCAGAGCCCCCCCGCTGCCCCCTTCCCCGGTAATCACCGACACGACCGGGACCCGCAGGCTGCTCAAACACAGCAGCAACTGGGATATTGCCCAGGCTTGGCCCCGTTCTTCGGCACCTATACCGGGATCTGCTCCGGGGGTGTTTATGAACGTGATTACCGGACGCTGAAATCTCTCGGCATTTTTTAAAAGCCGATGGGCTTTGCGAAAGCCCTCCGGGCGGGGCATGCCAAAATTATGGCGGATGTTTTCCGCGGTATCCTGACCCTTCTGCTGCCCGATCACGGTTACGGCCCGATCCCCAAAGACCGCTATCCCTCCTACAATGGCCGGGTCGTCGCCATAAAGCCGGTCACCATGCAATTCTATGAAATCGGTGCACAGGGTATCGATATAATCCCTGGTCATGGGCCGCTCCAGGTCGCGGGAAAGGATAACCTGCTCCCAGGGGGTAAGATGTTTGTATCTTTCCGCTCTCAGCTGGCTGATTCTTTTCTCGACGTTAGCTATCTCATTGGAAAAATCGCATTCCAGGGTTTCCGAAAGCTGTCTCAATTCCTCCAGCTTGTTCTCCAACAGCCGGTAGGCAGCCTCGAACTCGAATTTGTTATTGGCCATTCCTTCCTCCTTGATGAACCGCCAGCAGGCGGATAAGCAGCGACCGCATTTCCAGGCGGGGCTGGATGATATCCAGCATGCCATGCTGCAGCAGGTATTCAGAACGCTGAAATCCGGCGGGCAGTTTTTGGCCGGTGGTCTGCTCGATCACCCGGGGACCGGTGAATCCGATCAAGGCTCCCGGTTCGCCAATAATTATGTCGGCCAGGGAGGCAAAACTGGCGGTCACCCCGCCAGTGGTGGGGTGGGTCAGAATTGTAATATATAGCAGCCCGGCCTGATTAAGCCGACCGATCGCCGCACTGGTTTTGGCCATCTGCATCAATGACAGCATGCCTTCCTGCATACGGGCGCCGCCCGAACAGCAGGATAATATAAGGGGCAGGGAACGCTCCATGGCACCTTCGGCTGCCCGACATACCTTTTCCCCCACCACTGAACCCATGCTGCCCATCATAAAACGCGGTTCCATGGCTCCGACCACACACTCCATGCCGCCAATAATGCCTTTGCCGGTTATGATGGCCTCGGGCAGATGGGTATCCTCACTGGCCCTTTGGAGTTTGGCATCATAGTCGGGAAATTGCAGGGGATTGCCTGAAGTCAGACCCGAATCCCATTCCTCAAAGGTGCCTTCATCGCATAGAGAATATA
Source organism: Syntrophomonadaceae bacterium (assembly GCA_012522705.1). Lineage (GTDB taxonomy): Bacteria > Bacillota > Syntrophomonadia > Syntrophomonadales > Syntrophomonadaceae > PHAA01. The sequence goes on from JAAYJY010000274.1 coordinate 4,992, forward strand.
TCCGCTCCCAGGCGGTCACCGCAAAGTGGCGGGCGCAACGAGGGCAGAAATCGTTGTTCTTTATTATTTCGGCTTCCGAAAGCCAGGTCGAACAGGTCGGACAGGGGAAGTTGCCTTCTCGTGAATCAAGGCTGAGAGGCGATTTGCTGATTCCCGATAGATCAATATAAGCCTTTCGCGGTTTGAAAGTAGGTTTAAACACCAGCATCATCCTCCCTGGCTGGGCTCTCTATCCCAAACATTATCTGGCCCCGGCATACCAATTCGTCATTTACCTTGACCTCTCCCTGGAACCACCCGAAGTTGGCTTTCAACTTGAGCACCTGACTGGTGATAACCAAGGTATCTCCCGGAATCACCTGTCTCTTGAAGCGCATCTTGTCGACTCCGGCCAGGAAACCCAATTGACCCTTGTACTTGCCCTGGCTGAAGAGGGCACAGGCCCCGACCTGGGCCATGGCTTCTATCAACAGCACCCCCGGCATAATGGGCCGGCTGGGGAAATGACCGGCGAAGTGAGGTTCATTAATAGTGACATTTTTTATACCCACCGCTTTGATTCCCGGTTCCAATTGGACTATCTTGTCCACCATCAAAAACGGGAAACGGTGCGGCAGCACATCCAGTATCTTGTTAATATCCATACATAACTCCTGTTATCAGTACTTCTTGATTACCAGCACCGCATTATGCCCACCAAATCCCAACGATTCAGATGCCGCGTAGACAATCTGTCTCTCCCGCGGCTCACCCCGCACAAAATCCAGATCGCAACCGGGGTCCGGGGTATCCAGGTTTATGTTGGGGGCAATCAGGTTGTTGGTCAGGGTGAGCACTGTTGCGATCAATTCTACTGCCCCGGCCGCCCCCAGCATATGTCCAGTGGCCGACTTGATGGAAGTAATCGCCATAGTGTCCTGCTTATCGCCCAATACCTGCTTAAGCGCTTTGGTTTCCACCAAGTCATTGAAATGGGTGCCGGTTCCGTGGGCGTTCATGTAATCCAGCTGCCCGGGCACCATATCCGCCTCCCGCAGGGCAGCTTTTAAGGCCCGCGCCGCCCCGTCCCCTTCCGGGTCTGGTTGGACTATATGGAAGGCATCGGAGCTGCTGCCGAAGCCCACCACTTCCGCATATATCCTGGCTCCCCGGCTGAGGGCATGCTCCAACTCTTCCAGGATCAGAACACCCGCCCCCTCACCCATAACGAATCCATCCCGCTCCAGGTCGAAAGGGCGGCAGGCTTTCTCCGGAGCGTCATTGCGGGTGGATAAAGCCTTCATGGCACAGAACCCGGCTATGCTTAGCGGCGTAATGGGCGCTTCAGTACCGCCGGTTATCATTACTTCCGCATCCCCATGCTGGATGATCCGAAAAGCATCGCCAATCGAGGTAGTAGCTGTGGCGCAAGCAGTCACCGAGCACCCACTGGGTCCCCGCGCTCCAAACATGATGGAGACGTGGCCGGAAGCCATGTTGGGTATCAACATGGGGATAAAGAAGGGATTGATTCCCGCGACCCCGCGTTTCTGCAACACCTGGCATTGTTTCTCGAATATGTCTATGCCGCCAATACCGGTACCGATCAGTACCCCAGCCCGATCAACATCGATCTTGCTCAAATTGAGGCCGGCATCTTCCAGGGCAATCCGCGCTGCCGCGCAGGCATACTGGATGAATGGGTCCATCCGGCGGGCTTCGGTTCGGGGCATATAATCCTGGGCGCTGAATTCTTTGACTTCAGCCGCTATTTTGGTAGGATAATCGCTGGCATCAAACCGATCGATCATCCCGACCCCGCTGTGACCGGCCAACAACCGGTTCCAGAATCCGTCCAAATCATGAGCGACCGGATTTATGGTTCCCATACCGGTTATCACAACTCTGCGTGGTATCAAATCTTCACCTCATTTGCAGTTACTATTCAGACCGGTGCTGCTCAATGTAGTCTACCACGTCCTTGACAGTTTTCAGTTTCTCGGCCACTTCTTCCGGGATCTCAAATTCATATTCCTCTTCCAGCATCATGATCATTTCCACCACGTCCAGGGAATCGGCTTCCAGGTCTTCTTCAAAGCGTGACTCCAGTTGGATTTGGTCCTCTTCGATACCTTTAACCTCAACTATAATCTTTTTCACGGTTTCAAATACTGACATGCTTCTTCCTCCTACAACTATATTTTTAGTCTATATTGACATTCCGCCATCAACGCGGATTACCTGACCATTTATATAGGCGGCCGCTGGAGAGGCTAAAAATGCCACCACGGCTGCTATATCCTCAGGAGTTCCCATTCTCCTCAAGGGCACCTGCTCAAC
>JAAYJY010000026.1 GCA_012522705.1 Syntrophomonadaceae bacterium
ACCTCTTACAGAGTGATTTGGTTCGGAGCTTGGTGATTCCAAAGAATATGCAGGATATAATGCAGCTGCAGGGCACGTTTGAAACTACCATGAATCATATGAATTATATCAGCGGTTTTTCGGCCGCGCTGTTTGCGCTCTTCGCGGGAGGAGCCATCTTACAGGCTGATTGGAAGAAAAGAGGAATTTGTATCATCTTAGCCCTGGCAGCTTTTACAGTAGTTCTAGGATCCTTATCGAGTAGCGGATTTGTAACGATTATAATTATTCTGCCCTTAATACTACTGATAGCATTGCGCAGCCTTGATAAAAAAAGCAGTTTGTCAGTGACCGGCATCATTTTAGGCAGCTGCATGGTCATATTTGTAATAATGAATTCAGTAAATCCCAAGGTTTATGAGGAAACCTTTAAACTATTTGGAATTGAAGAGTATGTAACAGGAAGCGAATTATCGAGTAACGGAACAGCTGAAAACATGACAATGGCCAAGGTCGATGAAGCAGCATTTTTAATTCATGGGCAAGCAAAAGAATCGTTGCAGAGCAAGGCCGTATCAAGGGCTGGAGATGAAGAACAACGTACAGCCGTGAATCAGGATCGCCCCAATACCATCGAATTGTCCGGGGAGTTGCAACTGCCAGAGCCAGGTGTAACTACCGGTACTGGCCGACTGTATATCTGGAAGAATACTGCAGACTTAATAATGGAACGTCCCATACTGGGATATGGATCAGGAACCCTTGCTTATTATTTTCCTCAAAATGATATATATTTGATAGCTAATTTGGGTAGTTATAATTACATAATAACGAAACCTCATAACATGTATCTCGGAACAGCCTTTGACTACGGGATACCAGCTTTAATTATACTTTTGATACTTTTTGGTTTCCATTTTATCCATACTGCCAGACATTTGTGGCATTCCCAGCTTAATGGGGAGAAGGCATTTCAAACCTCGCTATTTATGTTCTTCTGTGCTTTTTTGGTTCAGGCCATATTTAATGATGTTATTGTTGATGCCGGGGCAATCTTTTGGCTCCTATTTGGAATAGGGGTAGCATTCAACCCGGCAGAATCCGGTAACGGGTGATTGGGCCTGAACTCGCGAATATAATTCAGAAGCCTGGTCCCATTGTTTTCTTGTGTATCCTTTCATAAATCACCAACCGTAATTTACCTAGGGAATAGCGAGGACTTGCCTGGAATACAACACAATTATAATGTCGAATCCATGATTGCTTTTATCGTGAATAGGGGGAGCCATGACGGAGTCTGTACGGCTAAACAAAATACTGCTGGGCATGGGTGATGTTACCGTCTATGTGCTGGCATTCTATATTTCCTTCTATTTACGCTACGGGTGGGATTTGCCGCAGCGCAATATCGAACCTTTTACGTTTATGTTGCCCTGGTTCGTGGCAGTATTCCTGTTGTTGATGATTGTCTATGACCTTTACTCCATCTACATCAAGTTTGACGACATCCTGGCTTCATTGATCTGTGTGGTTCTCATTGCAATGGTGATCAATGCCAGCCTATCCTTTACCCTTAGGCAGTTTGCCGTCCCTCGTTCAATATTCCTCATCTCCAGCATCCTGCAATTACTGTTGCTGAGTCTATGGCGT
>JAAYJY010000275.1 GCA_012522705.1 Syntrophomonadaceae bacterium
GCATAAAACCGGCCTCTACCAGAACCTGAACGGATTGGGTAGTCAGGAAGTCGTTATAGAGGATCCCCGCCATGGTACTGACCTGCATGATTTTAGCGCCGTCAAGCTGGCCCAGATATTTCAGGTATGGCAGGGACGTTATCTAAGTCTGGCGGCTGATGAGAGGATCAAGTATATTCAGATTTATAAAAATCGCGGTATTTTCGCTGGGGCTTCTCAGGAGCACAGCCACAGCCAAATAATGGGACTGCCTTTCCTGCCCCTCTGCAACGCTGGGATCGTGGATTATTTCGGGAAAAATGGCGACTGCCTGCTATGCGCCATCGTGGATGAGGAGACACGAACCCGTATCAGGGTGGTGCATGAGACTGATCTGTTCTTATTGGGTTGCCCTTATGCGTCTCGTTTTTCCTATGAAACATGGATAATCCCTAAACGCCACACCGAAAACTATGGTGAGATAACTGAAGATGAGATCGCTGACCTGGCTATGATCTGCCGCGCCTATCTGGAGATGATTATGGATGTGCTAGATGATCCGGCTTATAATGTAGTGATAAACACGGCCCCGGTCAACTCGGCCTATCAACCGGGTTATCACTGGTTCTTGGAGGTGATTCCGCGTCTGTTGGTTACTACCGGGTTGGATGTGGCCACCGGCATATACACCAATCCAGTGGCTCCGGAATTGGCGGCGGAACTCTTCCGTCAATATATCTCCAAATACTTGTAGAGGTGTATCTGATGTTGGAACTCCTTCATCCGCATTATTATGTGGATACACTGCTGGACATACCGTTGGACGAGTTAAAGGCTCAAAACATCGAGGCCTTCATACTTGATCTGGACAATACCATAACCGAATGGAACAGTAATGAATTGCGCGGGGAGATCGAGGAATGGTTCAGGCGCATAAAAGCGGAGGGATTTAAGGCCTGTATCCTGTCCAACAACGCCGAGCGCAGGATCAAGCTGGTTGCGGATCGATTGGACATTCCCTTTATACATCGGGCCGCCAAACCTCGCCGGGGCGCTTTTCGACGAGCCGTGGAGGTTATGGGAGTACGGTCCGATCAGACCGCAGTGGTAGGTGATCAGATATTTACGGATATTCTGGGCGGCAACCGTACCGGCCTGTATACGATTCTGGTCAAACCTTTGGCCAGAAGGGAGTTCATCGGGACCAAAATAAACCGGACCCTGGAGATCTTCGTATTACGCCACCTATTGAGAAGAGTTCCCGGGCCCAGGAGGGACAGATAGGCGATGATCGACCAATTCACATTGAGGATGGGGCTGATTGGTAACCCTCTAGGTCATAGTCTTTCCGCTCTGATGCATAACCGTACTCTGGCCTGCATGGGTTTGAATGGTATTTACCTGCCTATGGAGATCGCTCCGCCATATCTGGGCCAAGCAGTACTGGGGCTGAGGGCGTTGAGTTTTACCGGGGTCAATGTAACCATCCCTTACAAACAGGATGTAATCCCTTATTTGGACGAGTTGTCGTCCGAGGCCCAGGCTTGTCAAGCGGTCAACCTTATCCAGCACCGGGACGGACGACTCATCGGACATAACACTGATGGGCGGGGGTTTATGGCCAGCCTACTGGAAGAAGGGGTCGGGCGTTTGAAC
>JAAYJY010000004.1 GCA_012522705.1 Syntrophomonadaceae bacterium
AGATAGCCGTATTATTGTGATTCAAAATATAACTAACTTGGGAGCGGCAGAGTCGAGGAATAAGGGATGTAATTGTGCGCAAGGAAAATATCTGGCCTTTTTAGATGGTGATGACCTATGGATGGCAGATAAGATAGATAAACAGGTTGCTTACCTGGAGCGTAATGAATGTGACTTCAGTTATACTGCTTTTGGTTTCATGGATTCTACAGGCAAGTATCTGGGTAAGGATTATTTGGTGCCACAAACTATAAAATATGAAGAACTTCTCTGTAAAAATGTAATTCTCTGTTCGAGCGTAATGATGAAAACTAAAGCTTTCCAAGATCATAAATTTGACAATCGGTTTTTTCACGAAGACCTTCGGCTATGGTTGGAATTATTGAGAGAGGGAAAGCAGGCGGGTGGATTGGAGGAAGTATTGGTCTTGTACCGAAGTGGAGGTCGGTCTTCCAACAGGTTGAGATCAGCCCAGAACCGTTGGTTGATTTATCGGAAAGCGGAAAGGCTGTCATTCTTGAAATCGTGCCGATGTTTTGTATGCTATGCCTATAATGCAATAAAAAAATATTATTTTGCAATTTCATAGGGGCAATAATATGAATTCTCTTAACCGCCTTATTTACCGAGTGTATAAGCAGTTCCAGTCTTTGTCTTTGGTAGCAACCAGTGCTCATTTCCTTTACAACAGAGCGCGCCCCTGGTTGAAAAGGGAAACGAGACCTTGCCCATACCATCCGGATTTATTGACTTTCACTGGGCCTGAAGTTAGAGATGATAAGAGTATAAAAGAAACCAAGATAGCATTTGTTTGTGATGAAATGACTTATCAGGATTTTAAAAACGAATGTCAGGCAGTATACATAAATCCAGCCAATTGGTTAAGTATTATGGAGTCTTTTAAACCGGAAGTTTTTTTTTGTGAATCAGCCTGGCGCGGAATAGATACCAATTGGCGGGGACGTATCTATAGAAACGCTAAAGTTAAATACGAGAACAGGCGCGAATTGTTGAATCTCTTGGATTATTGCAAAAGAAATGGTATTAAGACTGTCTTTTGGAACAAAGAGGATCCCCAATATTTCCATGATAAGACTTATAATTTTGTGGACACTGCCCTGAAATTTGATTATATTTTTACAACCGCCAGAGAATGTGTCCCGCTCTATCGTGAATTGGGCCATACAAAGGTGGACGTCTTAATGTTCGGCTTCTCGCCTAAATTGTTCAATCCTATTAACAGCAGTCAGAATGAAAACCGGGCTGTTTTTGCCGGAAGTTGGTATGGGGACCAACCAGAGCGCTGTACAGATATGGAAAAATGTTTTGCAATGGTACTTCAAAAAGGGATAGATTTGCAGATATATAATCGCCATTCGGGGTCTGCCAATCCCAATAACAAATTTCCTGACCAGTATGCTGCTCATATCCATGATGGCATAGAGTTTAAGGAATTAAGCAAGATTCTAAAGCAATTCCGCTATGCGATAAATATCAATACAGTCAAAGACTCGCCGACCATGTTTGCGCGTCGGGTTTTTGAGACAATGGCATGTAACATATTAGTTATCAGCAACGAGTCAACCGGATTGAGGCAACTATTCGGTAACCGCATTTGGTTTTTGGATCAAGATTTTGATGAATCGTCCGTCGCTGCTGTCTGTAAGGAAAATGTGAGAGAAGTTTTTCAGAATCATACCTACACGCAGAGAATCAGCTGTATATTAGATGCTCTGCAGATTCCATACAAGCATGATCCAGAACGAGTATTGGTTTTATATGAGGGTCTGCCAGCAGATATGGAGATATGTTGGCAGCATTTCAGGGAAATCCATTGTAAGGATAAGTGCGGTTGGTTTTATAATGGCCAGGGTTTCGTAAGATTAGAAGATAATTACCAGATTTCGCGCAAGCAATTTGCAGAGGAGTACCGGGGATATAACTATTTTATCTTAGGGGATGCCGAATTCCCGGTGAGATACGATATTGAGTATGCATTAAAACATTTCGATTATATAGAGCAGTTCTCAGGCATAAGGTCGGGTGAACCGAGTTTTAAATATGTAACTGATGCCCATAACATGAACACGATATTCAAGATTGATAGATTTGAGAAGCTTTGCCAAGACAAAAATCAAGCCGTTACCATGTATCTAATATGAGTTTTATGCGGGGGTAATTTATATTATGAAGGTATGTGTGGTCGGATTAGGTTATATTGGTCTTCCAACAGC
>JAAYJY010000027.1 GCA_012522705.1 Syntrophomonadaceae bacterium
AGGTAGGGAAGCGGGGTGATGTTGAGGCGGTCGCAGATGGATATTGTAACTGGTACCATAAGCAATACTACTGTTACGCTGCCCAAAAAGGCTGATAGCACTCCAGTTATGGTTGTAAACAGCACCATTATCCTAATAGGGTCTCCCCTGGCTATTTTGGCCGACTTGATAGCCATATACTCGAAAACCCCGCTGCGGCGGGTAATTATTACTATCATCATCATCCCCAGCATTAGGGCCAAGGTATTGAAATCGATGCCTGCGATGGCCTCTTCCTGTTCTATAATACCCAGGAATACCACTAACATAGCTCCAGCCAGACTAACTACTGCCCGGTGCAGCTTTTCGGAAATTATAAATGCATATGTTACTAAGAAGATTACTACTGCAATGGTTACATCCATATTCTGCATCCCTGTCACTCCCGCCTAGAGAGCATTCTCATATCCCATTTTTTAATCGGTGGTGGTGGAACCCGTTTTGCCCAATTAGTGCGAAATCCACATCAGTGCTAATGAGAAACCTCGTTGTTCACCCCCCCTCGTATACTTCTGTCCCACATGATTATGCAAAACATATGCCATTTGATTTACCCCAAACCATGAGGACAATCTCTTGATTCGCTCAATTCATATATACAGGTTATAAATCAACCCTTCCGGTTCGGCCGTGTTCAATTCTGCGGCTAACGCTGGTCAATGCAGTGGCCCATATGCGGAGGCGACCAGGCGATCCAGTCGTCATACACTTCCTTTTCGATAATGATGTTCGCCTATTCAGACAGGTGTGCGGGTAAATGTACAGTGTCGCGAGGCCTAGTTCGAACCTTAATATTAAAGCCATGAAATCTGGTCTTGCGAGGCGGGCAATGCGAAAATAACCGGTCCCCATCAGGATTCTGCCGTTATTCTGTGCGCATCAAGTTGCGCCACGATGCATAGGCAGGCAACGACGGTTCACAAATCGTATTATCTTGGATTTGGCATGATATTTGCTTCAATAGGTAACCGAATGAAATATTTTAGTGTATTAGTGCAAACACAACCTGGAATGATACGAAGGGAGGCAAACGCAACATTTGTTTATTTTCGGAAGATAATAGTTAATAATAGCCGATTGAATTAGGAGGAAACAAGCATGTTTAAAGTAGAAAGCCCCATTGCCGGAAAAGTATTTGAAATTCTTATCCAGGTAGGACAGGCGGTAACCGATGACGACGAGCTGATGATCATCGAAGCCATGAAGATGGAGAATCCTGTGTTCAGTGATGAGAGCGGGACGGTAAAAGAGATACTGGTAGCGGTTGGTGACCGGGTGGATGAAGGCCATGTATTGGCCATAATCGAATAACATCCTTATATATTAAGAACTGTGGGGGACTCAATTTTCGACCAGATGCGGCGTCGAGCAAAAGGTTAATAGGAGGACTTTCATAATGGATTTTAGACTCACCGATGAGCAGAAAATGGTCCAGGACATGGCCCGGAATTTTGCCGAAAAAGAAATAGCACCTTACGTTGACCAGGATGAAGAGAACCACTACTATCGCAGAGAGATCCTCACCAAGATGGGCGACCTGGGTCTGCTGGGCTGGAGTTTGCCGGAGGAGTACGGTGGCAACGGCATGGGCTGGATGGAAGCAGTCCTGGCCCTGTATGAGATCGCCAAGGTGCACACATCTTGGCGCCTGAGCATTAGCGGCAATTGCTGGGGTCCGGCTATGACCATCGACGAGTGGGGAACTGAAGAAAAGAAGCAAAAGTATATCCCCGGCCTGGTAAGCGGCGAATCAGTGGGGAGTTTTGCCATAACCGAAGCCAATTCGGGCTCCGATGTGGCTAGCATGAGGACTTTCGCCGCCGATATGGGTGACCACTGGCTGATAAACGGCTCCAAAATGTGGATCTCCGGGGGACATACCGCTGACGTGGGACTTCTTTATGCCGTAACCGAGAAGGGCAAAGGTCCTCGCGGATTGTCTTGCTTCATTGTAGATTACAATAATACGCCTGGCATCACCAGGGTACCTATCCATATCAAAGTTGGGATGTGGACGGCCCCCACCTCTGAATTGGTATTCGAAAATGCTGTAGTGCCGAAGGAGAATCTTCTCGGCCCCCTCAACCAGGGCTTCCCTATCTGCATGTGGCAGCTGAACAACACCCGTATGGGTTGTGCTACCGGCGCGGCAGCCCTTTCTGCAGCTTGTCTCGAAGGTGCTGTCCAATATGCCAATGAACGGACCCAGTTCGGCAAGCCGATCGGCAAATACCAGATGATCCAGGCCCAACTGGCAGAGATGAAACTGGAGGATGAAGCTGCCAAGTATTTGGTTTATCATGCTGCCTGGCTGAAGGACAACAACCTGCCCAACCAGCAGGCGACATCCATGGCCAAGCTGTTCGGATGCAATGCAGCCGTTCATGCCGCCAATATGGCTATGAAGATTTACGGTTCCTATGGATATTCGACTGAGTATCCCTGCGGGCGATGGCTGCGGGATGCCAAGCAGTTTGAAACCCTCGAGGGAACTTCAAATATCCATATGCAGATCATCGCCAATATTGAGCTGGGTTATCAGCCTAATCGCTAGGTACGATAGAGGAGGATCCCGTCAAAAAATAAATAACGACTATGAAATGGAGGGTAACAACATGGGTGATTACGGCTTTTCACTGCATCCTTATTTCAAGGAGATGCCCGGCATCGGCAAACCGCTGCCCAGACAAGCCAAAACCAATGCCGAAGAACTTAAAAAGATCGAGGAAGCGGTAGCGCAGGAGATTGCCAGAGTCCAAAATACCGGAAAGGCTACCGAAGACATCAACAAGAAAGGTGAACTCAGTGCCTGGCAACGTCTTGAATACCTGGTAGACCCCGGTACCTGGTGCCCCCTGCACACTATTTACGATCCTGCTGGTAACGAGGAAGGCTCCACCGGAGTAATCGACGGGTTAGGCAAGATTGCCGGCAAGTGGGCAGTCATCATCGCCTCCAACAACAAGATCATGGCCGGAGCATGGATTGCTGGTCAAGCCGACAACATCCTGCGAGTAACAGATATGGCCAAACGGCTGCACATACCACTGGTTTGGGTGCTGAACTGCAGCGGTGTGAAGCTGATGGAACAGGAACTTGTGTACGCCAATCGGCGTGGAAATGGCACTACTTTCTTCCGACACGCGGAGCTCGAACAGCTGGGCATCCCGGTCATCGTCGGCATTTATGGCACCAATCCCGCCGGCGGCGGCTACCACGGCATAAGCCCGACTACCCTTATCGCCCACCAGAAGGCCAACATAGCAGTAGGCGGCGGCGGCATCGTCGGAGGTATGTCCCCCAAAGGATACTTCGATGAAGAGACGGCCGAGTCTCTTATAGAGGCTACCCGGGAAATGAGCGCCACTCCTCCCGGTCGGGTTGAGATCCATTACAATGGCACCGGCTTCTTCAGGGAGGTCTGTGAAACCGAAGAAGCGGTACTGGATAAGATCAAGCAATATATGAAGGATATGCCCGCTTACCATGCCGACTTTTTCCGGGTAGCTGATCCGGTGGAACCCAAGTTCCCCATCGAGGATCTGTACAGTATCGTTCCGGTTAACCAGCGCCGGGTTTATTCGATGCCGGAGGTGCTGGCCCGTCTTTTTGACAATAGTGAACATATGGAGTTCAAACCCGACTATGGTCCTGAGATGTATTGCGGACTGGCTAAGATCGATGGCTATCTGTGCGGGGTAATCGCCAACAATCAAGGTGCTATGCCCAGCGGGTATCCGGAATATACCGACCAGTATACTGGTATCGGCGGCAAACTCTATCGCCAGGGCCTGATCAAGATGAGTGAATTCGTGACCTTCTGCGGCCGCGACCGTATTCCCCTGCTGTGGGTCCAAGACACCACCGGTATAGATGTGGGTGATATCGCCGAGAGAGCTGAAATGCTGGGATTAGGTATGTCACTGATCTATTCGATCGAGAATACCGAGCTGCCCATGATGTTGGTAGTGCTCAGGAAGGGTACGGCGGCCGCACATTATGTTTTGGGCGGCCGCCGTACCC
>JAAYJY010000276.1 GCA_012522705.1 Syntrophomonadaceae bacterium
GCTCATGCTCCACCGATAAAGGCAAACCTGCCGAAAGGCAGGGACGCAAAGCTGCGGGTCTAAGACCGATGAGGTTATGACAGCCGGGCTGCCGAAGAGGAACATGCGGCTTCTGCCGTTGTTATTTTTCGGCCCACGAAAACAGTCCTGGAGTGTAGGGCAGGAAAATAATAAAGAAAAGGACAGGTGGTAGGGATGGAACAGGAAGAGTTAAAAGATCTGGTAAGCAATGCTATCCAAAGGTACAAAAGCGGGGATAAGAATGCGTTGGATGATGTCTACCATCACCTGGTCCAATTCTGCCTGCGGGTGATTTCCAAGACCCGGGGCAAATACATAAATGCCAACGATGATGAAGCGGCCATAGTACCTAATGTTATCCTGGACGCTCTCGATAAATACGACCCGGAACAGGGTTCCTTCATGTGTTACCTGGGACAGGCCACCCGGAACCGCACTATCGACGGATTGCGCCGGGAGTGGAGGAATCCGGTCGCCCGACCCATCAGCCTGGATCCGGACTTCTTCCAGACCTGCAACGAATCGGAATTCTTCGAAGACATGATAGATGACATGGCCCGCCGGCACGAGCTGGAGACCTATGAGAAACTGCTGGGTTCGTTCAATCTCAGTATGACCACCCTGGCGGATATATCGCCGCGCCGCCCCAGCACCCGCGAACAAGCCCGCCGGGCGGCCTGGGTGATAGCTCAGGACAGGGAGGCCAGCACTTACTTGCTCAACAAAGGCATGCTGCCCCATAAGATCCTGGAACAGCGCTTCCACATCACTCGCAGCATCCTGGAAAGATACCGCAAGTTCATCATCGCGGTGGTCTTGGTATATGCATACGATCTGAGCTATATCAAACCCTATGTGACTCCGGCATTCCAGGAAGAATCGCCCTGGTATGGGCAGGAGGCCATGCGGGCCTAGCCAGTCAGCATCCAGCCAGAAAAGCATCGGCCCCCGGGTGAAGGATCTATCCTCCTCCTACCCGGGGGCTTTCCATATTCTCAAAAGCAAATTGGTTGAGCGGGTCTTAGTCGATATTTATTTTGGCCTTGGCGGTGGTGGGTTCGGCTTTGGGCATGTTAATCTTCAGTATTCCGTCCTTATACTCGGCCGTTATCTCGTTTTCCTTGATCCCCTCCACCCGGTAACGGCGGGAAACCTCGCCATAGAAACGTTCCCGTTTGAGGTAGTTTTCTTTCTCTTCCTTCTTCTCCTCTTCCTGCTTGGCCGAAACCATCAGGCGGCCATCGGCCCACTCCACGCTGATGTTCTCCTTCTTGAAGCCTGGCATCTCCGCCTCCAGGATGAATGCGGAGTCGGTCTCCTTAATGTCGGAACGGATGCCGCCGGTCTCGGTGAGCCAGCCTTTTTCGAACAGGTCGTTGAAACTGAGCGCCCCCCGGAAGAAATCGAACGGGGTCATGGCGCTGTACTTACGGGGATAGTTACTCATGCGCATCTCTCCTTTCAAATATGGAAGCAACATGATATGATACAACTCTATTATATTACAACTTTTCCCAAGCCGGCAAAAAATATACACGTTATATTAACGTTCGGGTGATATATTATCCGCATCTTTCTTATAATGATTAGGGAGAGGGGATCAGTGGATATGGATGCGGTGATAAACACGATTAACGGCCTCATCGGCTTTTTCGCGGCGCTTGATCTGCAGGTTCAAGCCTGGGCCGGCAGCATTCATGCTCCGTGGGGCATTAAGTGTCTCAAC
>JAAYJY010000277.1 GCA_012522705.1 Syntrophomonadaceae bacterium
GCTGAGCTGAGAACGGAATAAAAGAAAAAACAAGCCCTGTGCAGCGCTTATCAACGCTTTACAGGGCTTTGGCCTGTTTAGCATTTAATTTGAAAACATCCCACCGCAACCGGCGTTGGTCACTGGCTGCAAAGTTTCAAGGAGAATCGTTTGAGGCCATCGAAAATGCAGAGGATGGTTATAGGGTAGGCATAATATACGGGCGGACGTTAAGCGATAGCGTGGAAGCCAGTATATTTATGCATACCCTATCTCTGCAAAAATGGACTCTAGTCCCGAAACGGCCCCTTGACACTACCAGGACCATAGCCGGTCCCGGACGGTAATCGGGATCGGGACGTTTCCGCGTGGAAAGTGTCACCAACACCGTCACCGTGACACTATTTACGGGCGTGGGAGCCGTCGCAGAATGGTTTGTTATCGCTTTTTCCGCAGGCGCACAATACTATATGATTGGACTCCTTGATCAACTTGCCGTCCGGATCCATTATCTTGGCCGCTCCTTTGACCAGCAGGGGGCCGTTTTTGACCATTTTAATGGTGACAAATTCAGTGGGGGCTACCTTGTAGTCGACGGAACCTGGTCCGGTGGCAATAGCGGGATCTATTTGGACCCCTTCCTTGACTTTGTATTTCAGGGCATCGGACGGGCACTTGTCGATGGCCTTTATAATCGCCTCGGTGCTGGCCTTATTAAGGTCTATCCACGGCTTTTTGTCGAGATCGAACACCTCCGGCAGGTCTCCCCAGCACTTGCCCGCGTGGGAACACTGCTTGGGGTACCAATATACTGTCAGTTCATCGGTATGGTATTCCTTGATTTTTTCCTCCGGTCTGGATATATCGGTCAAATCTTCTTTGGTCATATCATGACCCTCCTCCTCTATACTTTCTGCCATCCTTCCAGGGCGGCTACTATCCCCTGCCCGAACTCATAACAGCGGGCTTCGTTCTCCCGGTCCGGAGTCCAAAGGCACTTCAATCCCTCGTTGATTACCTCAAACTTGGCCGCTCGCAGTTCCTCGGTTATGATCTTCACCGATTCCCCGCTCCACCCGTACGAACCAAAGGCAGCCGCCTTTTTATTAGTGAAGGAGAGTCCTTTGATCTCTTCCAGGATTCCTGCCATCCCGGAGAGGATACCCCGGTTGATGGTCGAGGAGCCCACCAGGACGGCTCGTGATTTAAAAACCTCGGTTATAATGTCATTTTTATCCTGTTTCCCTACGTTGTACATTTTGACAGTGATATCGCTATCAGCCGCGCTGATACCCCGGGCGATGACCTCGGCCATCTTCTTGGTGCTGTTCCACATGGTGTCGTAGATGATGGTTACCTGGTTTTCCTGGTAGTTGTTGGCCCAGCGAATGTATTGCTGCACTATCTGCAGGGGGTTATCCCGCCAGATGATTCCATGACTGGGGCAAATCATGCTGAGGGGCAGGTCCAACCCGGCCCATTC
Organism: Syntrophomonadaceae bacterium; assembly: GCA_012522705.1. Taxonomy (GTDB): domain Bacteria; phylum Bacillota; class Syntrophomonadia; order Syntrophomonadales; family Syntrophomonadaceae; genus PHAA01. The sequence continues at coordinate 1,463 of JAAYJY010000277.1, forward strand.
CTTTATCTTGCGGTCCACCTGGCGGCTGAACGGAGTCAGGATGTTGGCGTAGTATTTAAGACACTCATGCATCAACTCCGCTTGGTCAACCCGATCATTGTAAAGGCTCTCGGAAGCATAATGCTGTCCGAAGGCATCATTGCTGAAAAGGATGCTCTCTCCCATGGCATAGGTGAACATGGTGTCAGGCCAATGGAGCATGGGGGCTTCCACAAACAATAACTCCTGGCTGCCGATATCGAGTTTTGCGCCGGTTTTGACCACCCGGTAATCCCAGTCCTGGTGATACATCCCCCGCAGAGACTTGACCCCGTTGGCAGTGCAGAAAACCGGGGTGTCCGGGATAAGCTTCATTAGGGCCGGCAGGGCGCCGCTGTGGTCCGGTTCAGCATGGTTGACCACCACGTAATCAATCCTGTCCAAAGGAATGGTTTCCTGAAGGCGGGCGATGAATTCATCCCGATATGGAGTCCACACCGTATCTATTAGAACATTCTTCTCATCTTGAATCAGATAGGAATTATAGGTAGAACCCTTGTGGGTGGAGAGTTCCTCGCCATGAAACTTCTGCAGCTCCCAATCCACTTTGCCAACCCAGCTTACCTTGTCGGTTATCTTGATACCCAAATTAACTTCGCCTCCTCGTCTGATTTCATTAATTATACTAGTTTGGGATCTCTGAAGACAAATGTTGATAAGTATTGTGGTCATCGCTTACAATACTGCTAAGAAATCAATTAATCCCTATGAATTAGGAGTGATTAGGCATCTCATTAGTATGACTTCAAGAGATTGAAAGGAGAATTGGCTATGGCTGATAACGAAACCAAGTATGAATGCACTATCTGCGGGTATGTATATGACCCCGCCGTTGGTGACCCCGACAATGATATCCCGCCCGGGGTCAGTTTTGCGGAACTCCCTGATGATTGGGTATGTCCGATATGTGGCGCCGCGAAAGATGAATTTGAGGAAGTAGAGTAGGCAAGGCCAACCCCAGCAGAGTTCGTGCCGGGATGCGCGAGGCGTTGCGCAGGGCCCGGCTGACCCGCTGGGGTTTACATTTGCAGAAATTTCATCAGGTCGTATACCAGGAAAGCAGGCCATACCAAGGCTTTGAGGAAACCCACCAGCCAGCCTGCAATGGTGTGGGCCTGGAGAATATAGTAGATCAAGGCCCCTATGAATCCAAGACCGTAAATCCCTTCCGAAGCCCCTGTGGGTTTCATACCAGTACCTCTTGAATCACGGTTTACGTAAATATGGTCTTGACGCATCATCACCCCTCCAAAACAAATGGGCAACAGTAAGGCCCAGTAATGTAATTCCGTCCCTAGTGTAAGTATCTCATGAATCGAAGATAATAACATTACATAAAAGTATATAATGTTAGCATGCGGAAGCAAACCGTTCTTTTCAGATATATCAATATTGGGAGGAGAAATACCATGATGAAGTTCAAGAATCTGCCGGCACTTGTTTTGCTGGCCGTTTTGACGATAGCCGCGGCCGGCTGCCAGAGCACTCCCGCGCCAACCCCGCCGGGACCGGACTCGTCGCCCCCTGACCAGGTGGAACCAGCCCGGATGGATGTTGCAGTTTATTATCTCAAGACCACCCCTTCCGATATGTATCTGATCCGCGAGGTACATGAGGTGGACAAAACCGACGAAGTAGCCAAGGCCGCCCTTAACGAGCTGATAAATGGTAATCCCATCACCGCCGGAGCGTCGCGGGGTTTGCCGGATGAAACCAAGATCCTGGGGATAAATATCGAGCAGGGGCTGGCCACGGTGGATTTTTCCGCCGAGGTGTTAAAAGCCAATGTCGGTTCCAGCGGTGAAGCCTTGGGCATTGCCAGCATAGTCAACACCCTGACTGAGTTCCCCACCATTGAGAAAGTGGCCTTCGCGGTAGACGGTTCCAAAGAGAAGGGCATGGATTGGTGGGGGCATGTGGGACTGTATGAGCAGCCTTTCCAGCATGACGTTTCTCGTGTCTTTGAACCGGCCATTTGGGTCACTTCCCCCGTGAAGGAGCAGATGATCGCTTCCCCGCTCAAGATCAGCGGGAGCGCCCGGGTTTTCGAGGCTACGGTCAGTTTCCGTCTGCGCGACAGCAGCGGAGCGGTTATTGCCCAGGGGTTCACCACCGCCAGTGAAGGCGCGCCCGGGCGGGGTGATTACATTGGGGAATTGGCCTTCACCACCAGCGGAGCCGGCAAGGGCCAGGTAGAAGTGTTCGAGGTCAGCGCCAAGGACGGCCGCGATACCAACAAAGTTATAATCCCGGTGCAATGGCAGTAGACTATCGAAGGACTGACCGATGCAGAGCGAACGGTCATAAACACAAGTTTTAAGACTAATAAGGGCCAGGGGATTTTAAATTCCCTGGCCCCCTGTTGGCAGGGCGGGTTACCTCTTCCGCCCCCAAAAGCCCTGAGGATTCCTGTTTCCCTCGGGCTTTCCCGATGTTGCCGCGAACAGATCAGTCCAACTGCATCAGAAGTTCACCGTTTTTGACCTGCTGGTCCTGGCTGACTACGATGCTGGACACCGTTCCTTCTACCGGTGCGGTTATCTGGGTCTCCATTTTCATGGCCTCGATGACGGCCAGACTTTGGCCGGGTTTGACCGTTTCACCGATCTTGACCAGTATTTTGGTCACCATGCCCGGGATGCTGGCTCCAATCTGCTTCTTGTCATTGGGGTCAGCCATCATAGTAGTTCCCATCTCCACCTCGAACGTCTTATGGAATTGCTTATCCAGGACGACCAGTTCGCGGGGATTGCCATTGACCTCAAAATAAAGTTTGCGCTCGCCTTCCTTGTTGATCTTGCCGATGGCGACCAGTCTGATAATAAAGGTTTTGCCCTCCTCCATTTCGACTTCGCAGACCTCACCCTCATTTATGCCGTCAAAGAAGACCGAGCTGTTCATGCGGCTCAAGTCTCCGTATTCCTTGCGGAACAGCAGGTATTCCTCGAAGACCTTGGGATAGAGAGCATAACTCAGGATATCCTGCATGGTCGCTTCGATATCGAAGTTGTCCTTAAGGTGTTTCTCCACGGCCGCAAAATCAACCGGCTCCAGGAGTTCTCCTGGCCTGGCGGTGATGGGCGCCCGGTCCTTAAGCACCAACTTCTGCAAATCTTCCGGGAATCCACCAAATGGCTGGCCCATCATGCCCTCGAAATAAGATATGGACGAGTCTGGAAAACTCAAGGTTTTTCCCTTTTCCAGGATGTTCTCCGGGGTCAGATCATTTCTGACCATAAATATGGCCAGGTCGCCAACCAGTTTGGACGATGGGGTTACTTTTACGATATCCCCC
>JAAYJY010000278.1 GCA_012522705.1 Syntrophomonadaceae bacterium
GAAGTGGTAAGCCTCTCGATCCAGTGTTCTTTGGGATTACGCAGAAATTTAGCAAAACTCTGCTGGGCTTTTCTCTCCGCCTCGGGGTCAGTTTTCCATATCCCTTTTGGGCCCCTGAAGTCCCGTATACCTGATTCGGTGCTGATGCCTGCTCCTGTCAATGCAATGGCATACCTGGCGCCAGCCAATATCTGCGCCGCAGCTTTTATTCTCTCATCGTCAGTTTTCAAAGCCGATCACCCTTTCCCTCGAAATGTGCTTTCACATCTTCATCCCCACGGTCATACCCTGGGAGGTAAAAAACCGTTCCTGTGTTACTGGTTCTGTGGTTTCATGGTTAACGCGATTCGATGCCGCTCGCGGTCGATGCTGAGGACCGTCACTTTAACTATATCCCCGATGGATACGACTTCGAGGGGGTGCTTGACGCGATGGGTTGCCATTTCCGAGACATGAACCAATCCGTCGGTTTTGACCCCGATATCCACAAAGGCCCCGAAGTCCACCACATTTCTTACTACCCCTTCCAATTCCATGCCGGCCTGAATGGCCTCCATACTTAAAACATCCTGCCGGAAAATAGGCGGGGGTACGTCTTCGCGCGGATCTCGGCCGGGCCTGAGCAAGGCTTCCACGATGTCTCTGAGAGTAGGCAATCCTGCGTCCAGCGTGGCCGATAATTGGTGCAGATTGGCGGACTGCAGCTTGGTTCGCAAATTGGCATCGTCCGGATTGCGGAGATCTGCATCCAGGTGCTGTAAAAGATCCTGGACCAGCTGGTAGGATTCCGGGTGGATCGGGGTGGCGTCCAAAGGGTTGGCTCCGCCGCTGATACGCAGGAAACCGGCTGCCTGCTCAAAGGCTTTGGGACCCAGCTTGGGTACTTTGAGCAACTGGCGGCGATTCTCATAGGAGCCGTTATCGGCCCGGTATTGGACAATGTTTTTGGCCACTGTGTGGTTGATCCCTGCCACATGGGTCAGCAGAGCAGGGGAGGCAGTATTCAGATCAACCCCTACATGGTTTACCGCCGATTCCACTACCCCGCTTAACCGTTCTTCCAGCTGCTTGGCGGGGAGATCATGTTGATATTGGCCAACCCCGATACTTTTGGGATCGATTTTCACCAGCTCTGCCAATGGGTCCTGGATCCGACGCCCGATAGATACGGCACTGCGCTCCGATACGTCCAGGTCCGGGAATTCCTCCGCTGCCAAGGGGGAAGCAGAATAAACACTGGCGCCGGCCTCACTGACGATGGTGTAGGCCAGGTGCGGCCAGTCTGACTGTTGAATAAAGCTGGCGACCACGGCTTCGGTCTCCCGCGAGGCGGTACCATTGCCGATAGCGATCGCATCCACCTGGTATTTTTCCACCAGGCGCTGCAGCACCGCCTGGGTAGCTTTGATCTCGCTGCGGGGCGGGGTGGGGTAAAAGACGCCGATCTCCAGGACCAGGCCGGTCGGGTCAACTACCGCCCACTTGCAGCCGGTACGATAGGCGGGATCGATACCCAATATGGTTTTACCCTTGATCGGGGCCTGTAAAAGCAGCGCCCGGAGGTTGCGGGCAAAAACCTCCAATGCCTGGGTTTGAGCTTTTTCGGTCAGCTCATTGCGGATATCCCGCTCAATGGCCGGTGCCAAAAGGCGCTGCCAGGCGTCGATGATTGCCAGGCTCAGCTGTTCCCGGGCTGGTCCCGGCTTAAGATATTTGCGGTTCATCATTTGTACCATGGCGTCCTGGTCCTGTTCGATGGCGACCTTGACTATTTCCTCTTTTTCGGCCCGATTTATAGCCAGGATTCGGTGGGAAGGCATACGGTTGACCGGCTCGCGGTAGTCATTGTACATGGCATAAACGGAAACCTGGTCTTTATCCCTGGCTCGGCTGACCAGCACTCCGGCTCTCCTGGTCATGGCCCGGGCGGTTTGGCGCAGACCGGGGTCATCGGCTACGGTTTCGGCTATTATATCCCGGGCGCCCTGCAGGGCCGCCGAGGTTGAATCCACACTTTCATTAAGGTAGTTTTCGGCTTCCCGCTCCGGATCACCGTTGGGGGGGCAATCGAGAATATAATCGGCCAGTCCCTGCAATCCCTTGTCCCGGGCCATGGAGGCGCGGGTACGGCGCTTGGGACGAAATGGACGATAGATATCCTCCACCTCGGTGAGCCGGCGGGCGTCCCTGATTTTTTCCTGAATATCGGGGGTGAGCTGGCCCTGCTCCTCGATATGGCGCAGGACTTCTTCTTTGCGCTGGGCCAGATTGCGGAATAGTTTCTGTAATTCGTCGATACGCCGAATCTGCACTTCGTCCAGCTCGCCGGTGACTTCCTTACGATAACGGGCAATGAAGGGGATGGTCTTGTCGTCATCCAGCAAAGCCAGGGTACTGGCGACCTTTTGGATAGGAATGCCGCTCTCCGCCGCAATCGATTCAATTATCTTATCCATATAAATATCACTGCTCCTGCCTGAGTTGATCGTTTAATCATACAACAACCTGGTGCCTGTCCCCAACTTATTCCGGGAATGGGCGGGTGTCGGCCTCAATTTAAGACAAATATTTAAATCGATATTGCGGAACAATATGGAGAACATTCTAGGTATGGGCAGGGATCGGCATCAAGCCGGTGAGTGTTGCCCTCAGGAGGTAATTTATATTGTTTGAGACCACTCTTCAAGGGAATACTCGAGAATTATTGTGTTTGTGGGCCAGGCCAACTATCGCATTGGCCTTTATTCTTGCGGCCTGGAAATGGGGGGATTGGAAGAACTGGAGCAAGTATTACCCGACTATCTTGTATATGATCGTATTTAACCTGGTATACTTCGCGCTATCAATAGACTTCCCTTTATGGAGCTATGATCACTCGGTACTGGGACACACCTATAGTGATTTTGTGGTGGGATTTATTATGTTTCCGGCCACCATGCTGCTTTATCTGCCTTATCAACCTAAAGAAAAGATTAAACGGGTGGGTTTCCTTTTGTTTTGGGTCTTTATCTACGCAGGGATAGAGCTGCTCCAATCCAACATCGGTGGGATATTTTATTATAATGGCTGGAAATATAGCTATTCGGTGTTATTTGACGTTTTGTTTTTTGTCATGGCCCGGCTCCATTTCAAATATCCCCTATGGACTTTTGCCGGTTCGATAATCACGGTTCCTTTAGTATTGGCATTGTTCGATTTTCCGTTTAAAAACGTTATGTGAAAGGGGTCAGGGCACAGTTCAAGATTACTGAAAATGTAAAGAACTGCTCTAGGGCAGTGGGGTATGCGTAATATACTGCCGGACGGACGGCATCCCTTCGGCCTCTGGCTTTCGGCCCATTGCACCGTCCGCCTGTGTCTCGATCCCACTGTGTCTTGTGCCTCTCGGGCAGGGATATGGCAAAATTTATCGAATGTTAAGAGCATAACGGATATATTGGCTCGACGAGCCGGCCGCCTAAGTCCATGGATATGGCTCCCGGCCAATGGGGATGAAGGGAAACCTTCATGCCTCCTGTTAATGGAAAGGAGGGCAACGGATGAGGGATGGTGAGACAAACATGGATCGGATCTTAGTGCACATTTCCATCAATATAAGGATGGCAGTAGTAGAGGCCTTAAAAGAAGAGATCAAAGCCTCCAACAAGAAATACGGGGCCAATACTACATTGGGTGCTTCGACCAGCCAACCAGAAGGAGCCTGGCTGCGGGACGGCCTGGCGCAGGGGAATCTGCCGGGTATGGCGTTAGCTCATGGGACGGATTTTGCCAGCTTGAGCCAGGAGCAGTTGGAGGAGATAATGCTGCCGCTGCCGGACAAGTTTCCCATGGACAGCGGGCTGGAAGATAGAGGACTGCGGGATCCGGCGGGCTTGCTGCACCCGATGTTCCTGATCCCCTTTGTGATGATCTGCAACAGCTCGATGTTAGCGCCCCACGAGCGTCCGGCCGGCTGGGAGGACCTGCTGGACTCACGCTGGCACGGCCAGGTGTGTTTTCCAGCCCGGGACACGCCCATCGCCCAGGTGGTGACGGCCTGCTTGAGGACTCATTATCCCGCTTCCTACCAGGAATTCGCGGCCCGGCTGTCTTTCCTCAAATCGCCGGTGGAAGTCATCAGAGCGGTGGGGGAGGGTCAATATCCGCTGGGCATCGCCAACCTGGGTTTTGCCAAAATGCTGACGGGGCAGCAGGTCAGCACGATCTGGCCCGCCGAGGGGGCGGTGTGCAGCCCGCTGGTGTTGGCGTTTTTCCAACCCGCCCAGCCCCGCTGGTTGGAATTAGGGGAGGTACTGTTCCGGCCTGTGCTGCAGGATATGGCCGCCCGGCAGGGTTTTATCCCGGTGAGATCCGCTAACCTGGGGCTGGCGGATATCGCCGGCCCGGGGCGTGAATTGGCCTGGCCGGGATGGCAGGCTTATCTGGCCAGCCTCCGAACAGGGGATGCGAAACCATGAAAACCTTGACCGTATGTGGGCCGCCCTCCTCGGGGAAGACCGCGATAATCACCAAAGCCGCCGAGATACTGCAGCGCCAGGGGCAAAAAACCGGGGTGGTAAAATTCGATTGCCTGGCCACTCATGACGATGTCATATATGAAGAGAAAGGCATCCCCGTCAAGGTAGGTCTGTCCGGCAATCTTTGCCCCGACCATTTCCTGGTGAGCAACGTGGAGGCCTGCCATCGGTGGGCGGCCGAGCAGGGCTGCGATCTGCTGGTTTACGAGAGTGCCGGTCTGTGCAATCGCTGTGCCCCCCATATCAAAGGGGTGACGGCGGTGTGCGTGATCGATAATTTGATGGGGATAAACACCCCCCGCAAGATAGGTCCGATGCTGAAGTTTGCCGACATCGTGGTCATCACCAAAGGCGACATCGTGTCCCAGGCGGAGAGGGAGGTATTCGCTTTCAAAGTGCGACAGGCGAATCCCCGCTGCACCCTGCTGCAGATCAACGGCATAACCGGGCAGGGAGCCGCCCGCCTGGCGGGTTTGTTCCTGGAGGCAGCTCCCATCGACAGCCTGCGGGATCGGCAGCTGCGCTACCCCATGCCCTCGGCCCTGTGTTCCTATTGCCTGGGCGAAGTCCGGATCGGCGACGACTATCAGATGGGCAGCGGCCGCAAGATGGTATTTTAACGAGGTGAGATGATAAATGGAAAACCAGCTGGATTTGACCCTGGCCGAGCTGATGGCGTCGGTACCACTGCTGAAAGATTTCTTCGCCTATTTGGAGCTGCCTGAGGCTGACGAGCAATTGACCCTGGCGCAATACATGGC
>JAAYJY010000279.1 GCA_012522705.1 Syntrophomonadaceae bacterium
CCATAACATCGCTCGGTCCCACCGTCTGTCCTTGTTTCATATCGGTTTGCACCAAGCCGCCATAGAAAGAATAGAATCCGCCTTCATGCTCGATCAGCACCGAATCCAACCCGGATACGGTATCGGTTTCCACCACCTGTCCCCCCGTAATTGGCTTCACCCGGGTGCCGGAGGCAACCTCCAGAACCACACCGGAGCTGAACTTCTGCTTTTTCTCGGTTTTGTCCCAGTACCAACCATAGTTACGCTGGATTGATATGATCTCGCAGGGGGGCTGCAATACCTGACCCCCGACCACCAGTTGGAGATCATTGGTCCCCTTGGTGCCAGGGATATGCACGTGCCTTGAAATAAATGCTCCCACATCATATTGATCGTACATCACGTACCTGAGAACCGGTTCCACCACCTGCCGGCCAGTCTGGCCCGACTGCATCATCACGGCCACGGCAGCCACGAAGACGATGACTAGCAAGAGTTTTATTTTGAAGTTCTGCAACATACTGACACCCGCCCCGGCTTTTCTTAAAATATATAGTTATCGCGCTGGTTTTATTACTATCCAATAAAGATAAAAAAAGGAAGGCCCCAGCCTCCCACTCACGATATTAAGGAAAATATGTAATTTGGACAGACACGATTAAAAAAGGTTTGGGGCAAGCTCATTGGAAAGCCCGTGATTGAAATGCACATGAGGCACCCCGATTGAACAGACATTCCTTTCTAACGCAGCTTTCGGCTTTTGGAGATCTTACTTAAATTCGTAATCAGCATCGATGGTATCATTCGAGGCCTTCTTCACTACCTTATAATACACCCCATCCGGCAATAGATAGCGGGTAAACTCCAGAATGCGGTCGATAGCCAGCAAAAGGTCCTCTGGCCCATCCCAATGCGACAGAAGAATGTATCGGTCCACACCGTTCAGGAGCCTCTTCAAGACCAGGGCCGCCAGTAGCAGATCGTCTACCTGGCCCAGCAAAGGGATGATATCGGGCAAGAAATCCAGAGGATAAAGCATATACCCGACTGTCCCCAGCAATATCGCCTTTTCACTGGTCTCGACCCGCTTGTCGGCTACCAGCCGATAGAGGAGTTTTATAAGGTTGGGTATCAGCAATATCCCGTTGCGGGCCATCTCAGTTATGGATTCCTTCTGGCTGCTGTTGCTCACAACGTCACTCCTTTCTCAACTCAACTGAATCTCCTATCCCTCTCGGTCGCTAAAACACCAGCTTCTTGCCCCTGAGATTTACCCCCAGGATCAGACCAACCGCGATCATGTTGGTCAACATGTTGCTGCCCCCATAACTCACAAACGGCAAAGGTATGCCGGTGACAGGCATCAGCCCAATACACATGCCGATGTTCTCAAAGATATGAAACAACCACATGGCGATTATTCCCGACACGATCAAAGTGCCGTACAACTCCCTCGACTTAGTGCTGATAATCAGCGCTCGGAACAATAGCAGGGCATACAGGACTAGCAACAGCGAGGCCCCTAGGAAACCCAACTCTTCTCCGATCACGGCAAAGATGAAGTCGGTATGGTGTTCGGGCAGGAAGTTCAACTGTACCTGGGTCCCGTTGAATAACCCACTGCCGGTAAGGCCCCCCGCGCCGATAGCTATAAGGGATTGGATGATATTCCAGCCGTCTCCCCGACCGCCCTTGCCGTCTTGGTAGGGATCGATGAACACCGCCAATCTGCTGATCTGGTAGTTCTCCAGGGGGAGCCACACTCCATATTGGAAATGGAGGAAGAGCCACAAAGCGATAAAGCCCAACAACCCGATAATGAGGCCGCCCAGCAAACGGGGGTTGGCCCCAGCCATATACATCATAACCACCGTAATCACCAGGTAAACCAAAGCCGTTCCCAAATCCGGCTGCATAAGGATCAGGAGGACCGGCAAGCCCATATAAACGAAACAGGGCAGGGGCTGACCCAACGAATTCAGTTCCCCCTTGCGGCGCCCCAGAAAGTCCGCAAAACCGATGATAAGCAGGATCTTGGTAAACTCCGCCGGTTGCAACGGGGGCAGGCCTCCAATGGAAATCCACCCCGTGGTGCCCCTGACCTCGATCCCGAAGATCAGAACCAAGACCAGCATAAGGATGGTCGCCCCATAAATAAACAGACTGTATTGCTGCAGCAAGGTGTAATCAAAATATAGGATGAGCACCGCCAAGATGATACCTACCCCCATGAAAAAAGCCTGCTTCTTCAAATAATAATAAGGATCACTGGTCATGCCCGAACTGGCACTGGTCATTATCAAAAGCCCGAACATCAGGATCAGCGCCAATACGCCTACGAAGTACCTGTCTATAAGCATCATCCGCTTGATATTCATGCGAGAGCCCTCCGGGTTTCATTATAAAGGCAGCCAATTTGTTATGTCCAGAGGACAAAAACAGGAGCGGATGGGAATGGCGGCTGGCCCGCCAAAAAGGCAACCCCCGGTTGGAAAGGGCTGCCTCCTGGGATGATGGCGCTATTGGGTTGGAAATCAGATGGCCCGCTTCAGGCTGCGCACCGGGATATTGGCTATCAAAGCCATGGTATCATCATCGTTTTCGAGATTTACGATCAGGCTCTCCACATCGATGTCCATATACTGTTGGATCACTTCGATGAGGTCTGCCTTCAAAGCACCTATCAATTCCGGTGATACGGTGCTGCGGTCGTGGATCAATACCAATCGCAGCCGTTCCCGGGCTACATCTTTGCTGGATGTGTCCTTGTTAAATAATCTGGATATGAAATCGATCAAGATCACCCCACCTCCATTAACGGGCCAGTTTCAGCATCCTCATGAACCTGGCCATTATGTTTTCATTGTCCTCCAAATTGTACATAGCTACTTTTTCCCCCGTAATCCTCCGGGCAATACGGCGATAGGCTTCCCCAGCCAGGGAACTGTTGTTCATTACCGCCGGTTCGCCTCGGTTGGTTGAGATGACTATCGCTTCGTCCTCAGGCACCACTCCCAACAGTTCGATGGCCAAAATATCTATGATGTCTTCTATATCCATCATATCACCTCTTCTGACCATCTTGGGCCGGAGACGATTGATGATAAGCTGGCTATTTCTCAACCCGGTCGCTTCCAGCAACCCCACAATCCGGTCCGCATCCCGCACCGACGATACTTCTGGCGTGGCCACCACCAAAGCCCCATCAGCGCCGGCAATGGCATTCTTGAAGCCTTGTTCGATGCCAGCCGGGCAATCCACCAGAACAAAGTCAAATTCCTGGCGCAATTCATTGGTCAGATTACGCATTTGATGCGGGGTGACAGCGGTTTTGTCCTTGGTTTGGGCCGCCGGCAGCAGGAATAAGCTCTCAAAACGCTTGTCCTTGATCAATGCTTGTTGCAGACGGCAGATATCATTAACTACATCGACGATATCGAATACAATCCGGTTTTCCAGTCCCAACACCACGTCGAGATTTCTAAGTCCAATGTCGGTGTCCACCAATACTGTCTTTTTGTCCAGCATCGCCAGAGCAGTTCCCAAATTGGCAGTAGTGGTAGTCTTGCCCACCCCGCCTTTGCCGGAAGTAATAACCAGAACCTTGCCACTCATTGCTCAAGCCCCCTAATCATATTTTCATTTTTTCGATTACCACCGTGCCGGCTTTAATGCGGGCTATTTCGGGACTGCCCACTTCAATGCTCTCACCATCCGGAGCGCGGGTTATGTGGTCAGCTATCCGCAGTTGGGTGGGATTAAGGCGGAAAGCCACGATTACCGCCGCCTCCTCCCCCAATGCCCCGGCATGAGCGACTCCTCGCAGGGCCCCCATAACCAATATGCTGCCGACGGCTATGACCTCGGCGCCCGGATTGATATCTCCCAGTACGACTATATTGCCGCGGGTAAAAATTTTCTGTCCCGACCGCAAATTGCGGCTGATCATGACCGTATCCCCACTCTGGAGCAACTGATGGCTGTCCAGGGGCACCCGGTGGGGTATGTCGCGCGGCGGCCCCTTTTTCTGGTTGTACTTCAACCCCTTGAGGCTTAAGCCAAATAGCTTCACTATACTCTCCAATTCCCGTAACTGTTTCTCAGTCAGTCTCATCATCCCGATATCGATGCAAACCTCATCGGTATGACCAAATTCCCCGACCAGATTCAGACTCTGTTCCAATTGCAGTTTCATTTCCTGCAGGTTATCACAAGCGCTCAAATCGATTACCATTTCATGGTCCGACCCACGGGCAGCTACATCGGCAGACATAAAGCGGCCTCCTATTCTTTAAGTAAGGCAATCAGCAAACCTGTCTAACAACTTCTATTAATTGCATTTATTTCCTTTGGTGAAAAATAAAATGATAGGGGATATCCTGGCTGATCTCCCCTATCGCGGTCGTTCTTTACTGATAAAGTTCATTCAATTTCCGACATGGGTTAAAGTGACTAATACCGCACCGATATGACCCCTAATGCGGTAAAGAACGGATTTTATCACCCTTCCGGCGACATTGATGGAGACGGGCCCCGAATCCGGGTTAATTCTGTGGTTAGCCGTCAGTTTCCGGGGCGATCAGGGGCGAATAATGGTCCTGGATGCCAAAATATTGCTCGAAAACGTCCTTGGCCACCCAACCGACGGAATCACTGCCGGTTTGGCCGTACTCGACAACCCCAGCAAAGGCCACCTGGGGGTTCTCCACCGGGGCGAAGGCTATGAAGATACCATGGAATTCGCCCATAACGCTGTCTCCCACCCGGTTGGTCTGGGCGGTGCCGGTTTTGGCGGCAACCTTGATGTCGGCGGGGAAACCGTTGAACAGGAAGGCGGCCGTTCCTCCCGGCTGTGTCACCTGCAGCATGGCCCGCCGGGTTTCGGCCAGGGTATTGGCGGATACCGAAACCCGGCGAATCAATTCGGGTTCGATCTCCTTCACTATTTGCTGGTCGGGGGACAGTATCTGCTTCAGCAAATGGGGGCGCATCAGGTCGCCACCGTTGGCAACCGTGGCGATGAAATTGACCAGATCGATGATGGTATATTGGTTGGCCCCTTGGCCGATGGACATATTGAAGGTGTCAAAAGGCTGCCAGTTGGTGTCGAAATCGTAATCGATCTGATATTGAGCCTCTAGCCGGGCTTTCTCATCCTGTTTCTTTCTCTCCAGCTCCTTGGCCTGCTCGGGGCTGGCCTCCTGCAGCAAGGGTTCATATTTGTCCTCCAGTTTCTGACGTAGGTTGTCATACTTACGGTCGATGAGAAGAGCATTCAGTTCCCGTTTCCATTCCGGGGTGGGTACCAGTCCCTGAGCTTCATAGGGCAGGTCGATGCCGCTTTTTTGGCCCAGACCGAAATCCTGGGCTACCTTAATTATGGCTTCCTTGCCGGCCCGGCGGGCCATCTCCTGGAAATAGACATTACAGGATTTGGCCATGGCGCTGTAATAATTAAGATTACCATGCACCCCAGTACATTGTATGTAGGGTGCTATCCAATACCGGCCGTGGCAATTAACATAATCGTTCAAGGGACTCACACCCCCGCTTTCCAGGGCGGCCATGCCGGTAATCGGTTTGAAGGTGGATCCGGGAGGATAAGTGACCTGTATGGCCCGGTTAAGGGCTGCGCCAGGTTCCATAGGATTGTAGCCGTCTCCCTGGGGGAAATAATAAGCCGCCAGACGGGAGCTGATGTTTCCTTTCCAATCGTCGGGACGCATCTCCGGGCTGGACGCCATAGCCAGTACTTCGCCGGTCCTCACGTCCATCACCACCGCCGAGCCCACTTTTGCCTTGGGGTATTTTTGCTGCAGCCGGGTCAGATTGGTTTCCAAGGAGTTTTCCATGACCTTCTGTAGTTTCAGGTCCAGGGTAAGCTTGAGATTGTTGCCTGGAATGGGCTCCAGGGTCACCAATTCCCTATCGGTGGGACGCGCCCAGGCATCCACCTCCATGCGGCGGGCTCCATAGGTCCCCCGCAATTCCTCTTCATACTGTTTCTCCAAGCCGGACTTACCGATCAGACTGTTGATATTGTATTGGCCGTCAGAGGCGGCCAGTTCATCCTGGTTGATGGAGTGGATATAGCCCAGCACATGACCAGCCAGGGCATCTTGCGGGTAAGACCGCAGGGGCTCAATTTCAATGGACACCCCGGGCAGATTGTGGCGGTCCTCCTCCAATTGGACCACCAGCTCCCAGGGTATGTCGCGAACGATGACCACCGGTTCAAAAAGGCGAAACTGCTGGGCAGCGATCTTTTCATCTATGACCGCGGCGGTTACCTCGGGGTAATATGGTTGCAAAGAATTGGCCAGATGATCTACCAGTTGGTCTTTCTCATCCTTGCCGGGATTAGTCAGGCTCAAAGTGTAGACCAGTTCATTGGCGGCCAGGGTTTCACCAAAGCGATCATAAATTTCGCCCCGGGTAGGCTTTATAGACACCAGGCGTATCCGGTTTTCTTTGGCCTTTACCTGGTAGACGTCACTGTAGGCCAACTGTACTATGGCCAGTTTTATGCAGAGGATTGCCAATAGTCCGAATATTACTGCGGCATAGGTCCGGAGTCGGCGATCCAAATTATTCTTTTTCATATGCTTTGCCCTTCCCGAAGCACTCCCCCCCTGGAGGAGCGTAAATACCAGATATATATCGGCGCCGAGATGATCACATTATAGACCCCATGATATACTACATCGGCTAATATTGCCCTATTCAGGCTGAATCCGGGGATGGCCAGAAAGGAAATCATAAACAAAAGCGCTACGTTAATGATTGTGCCCCCCAGTACCCCGATTACGCCCACCAAAATATTTTCCTGGAAGACCTCTCCTTGCATGCGGCCCAGGATAAAGGCAGTGATACCTTTGCAGATAGCATTGACCCCGATAATGCGGCCCTGGTACAAATCTTCCCAAATCCCACAGGCTACCCCATATACCGCGCCTTTGGTGGAACCGTTGAAAACTGAATAGAAGATGACCAGGATAAGCAACAGGTCCGGTACTGCTCCCTGGATGGAGAAGGACCTGAAGAAGGTGGTCTGTAGAAATAAAGCCAGAAATGGCAGCAAAACGATGATCAGGGCTCGCATAGTCTGCTACACCCCCTGATTGGCAGGCGCTTCTGCGACCTGGAAGGACTTGATTATCAACACTTCTTCCAACCGGTCTAAGTTTACCGCCGGCTCCACGGAAGCGGACAGGACCAGTCCATTAGCTTCCTTCTGGATATCACGAATGGTTCCGATCGTTATACCGGGCGGGTAGGTCTGGGAGATACCCGAGGTTACTGCCAGGTCCCCATCCTGGGCCTGAGAATAGTAAGGTATATTGATCATCCTCAGGCGGCCGTCGCCGACTCCCTCGACGATGCCCCGGTTCTCCCGGGTGGGCTGGATAATAGCCCCCACTGCCATCTCCCGGTCGGTGATCAACAATACTTGAGCGGTACTGCGGTTCACATTGATTAGCTTGCCCACCAGACCGTCCGGGGTAATAACGGGCATATTCAAAGTCAACCCGTAGTCGGCCCCTTTATCCACGGTCATGGTGCGGTACCAGTTGTTGGGGGCATGACCGATGATCCTGGCGGCTTCCAAATCAAACTGACCGATTTGAGCATTCCTGTAATCAAGCAGGCCCCTTAACCGCTCCACCTCAGCCTGGCTTTCCCGCAATCGCATGTTTTCCAGGCTGAGCTGTTGGTTTAAGGCCTGTTCGGTTTGCAGCAGCTGTTTCAAATCCTGCAGGCCCAGCACCCTGGTGCCAAACTGTCCCAGCCCCTGCTGGACCGAGGCTACCCCTTTCTGCAGAGGCGCGTAGCTGTTCCTCACCCAACGTTCAACCACACCCAGTCCCAAACTATCGCTGGAGCCCCATTTTACCACCAATAATAGAATCAGGGCGGTTAACAACAGGGTCCAGGCACCCTTTTTCTTGCTTGTTGTAAACAAACCCATTCACCCGATCAATTAGACATTTCTTTTCGGATCCAATACCATCCGGCGTAAATGTTCAATATTCTCCAGCACCCGCCCCGTACCCCGTGCTACCGCCAGCAGAGGCTCCTCGCACACATACACCGGCATATGGGTCTCATAACCTATCAGTTTATCCAAGCCGTGCAGCATAGCGCCCCCCCCGGCCATTATGATGCCGCGGTCCATTATGTCCGAAGCCAGTTCCGGCGGGGTCTTCTCCAGGCATTCTTTGATGCCTTCCACGATCTGCTCCACCGTTTCCCGCAGAGCTTCCTGGATTTCAAATGAGGAAATCTGTATTGTTTGGGGCAGGCCACTGACCAAGTCGCGCCCCTTGACCTCGTAATAAATCTCGGGTTCCTCCAGGATGGCCGCCCCGATACCCATCTTGATATTCTCGGCGGTACGTTCGCCAATGAGCAGATTATAGTTCCGCTTCAGATGCTGGATGATGGACTCGTCCATCTTGTCACCCGCAACTCTTACCGACTTGGCCGTAACGACACCTCCTAAAGATATGACGGCCACCTCGGTAGTTCCCCCACCGATATCTACTATCATATTGCCGGTAGGTTCGTGCACCGGCAGTCCCGCTCCTATCGCTGCGGCCATAGGTTCTTCCAGCAGATAGGCTTCTTTGGCCCCCCCGGCCAAAGCGGCTTCCTTTACGGCCCGCTCTTCCACGGTGGTACAACCGGTAGGAATACTTATGACCACCCGTGGTTTAACCAGAGACTTCTTGCCTCCCAAGGCCTTGTTTATAAAATACTTCAACATCGACTGGGTCACGTCAAAATCGGCGATAACCCCGTCCTTCATGGGACGAATTGCTATAATGTTGCCCGGGGTACGGCCTATCATCTGTTTGGCTTCCTCGCCCACCGCCACTACCCGGCCGTTGTGAACCTGGATAGCGACTACTGATGGCTCGGTAAGTACGATCCCATGCCCCTTTAGATGAACGAGGGTATTGGCAGTACCCAGATCTATGCCTAAATCTCTGCTGAACACCAAGCGCGTCCTCCTTAAGCTCATATTAAACCCTTTTCTTTAAAACTGCAGTAAATGTTCTCCCCAATAATCACATGATCAATAATCTCTATTCCCATTATCCGCCCGGCTTCGATCAGCCTCCGGGTTATCTCGATATCTTGTCGGCTGGGCGCGGGATCTCCGCTGGGATGGTTATGGGCCAGGATAATGGATGCGGCGCTGCGTTTGACAGCCGTTTTAAATACCTCGCGGGGATGCACTATGGAACTGTGCAGCCCGCCTACCGAAACGCTTTCCTGGGTTATTACCCCACCCTTGCGGTCCAGATACAGGACCATAAAATGCTCGCGGTCGTAATCGCGCATCTCCGGAACAAGCACCGCGTCGGCATATTCCTGCACATCTTCAGGAGACCGGATCAAAAATCTGGTTTCCCCATCAATGGCAATCCGCCGCCCAATCTCCAAGGCCGCTTTGATTGTGACCGCTTTAGCCTGGCCAATCCCTTTGATCTGCTGCAGTTCCTCGATAGACTTCTCCTGCAAATGTCTCAAGCTGCTGTAAGTTCCCAGCAACTGATTGGCCAACTCCAGAGCGCTGGTGTCCCGGGTGCCGTTGCCCAGGATTATGGCCAACAATTCATGATCATTCAAACCCTCGGCGCCCAGCTTGGCCAACTTCTCCCGAGGCCGCATGTCAGTCGGCATATCCTTGATAAGAGTAGTATAATGCACGGATTACCGGACCCCCAACAAATCCATGCCCTTGTTCCGCAGCATCATATTCAGCTGGTTCAAAGGCAATCCCACGACATTGTAAAAACAACCTTCGATACGCTCGACCAACAGGGCGCCGCAGCCTTGGATCGCATAAGCCCCGGCTTTATCGATCCATTCCTCATGGCTGAGATAATTATCAATATCTTCTTTAGTAAGGGGACGGAAAAATACGCTGGTTGATTCGACCGCCAAGTCCGGCGTCTCGTCACCGGCCTCGGCTACGCACACCCCGGTCAGGACCTGATGGCTGTGACCGCTCAGCTGGGATAACATCGCAAACGCATCATCCCTGTCCAAGGGCTTGCCCATGACCCGCCCTTCCCAGCTTATCACCGTATCGGCCGCAATCACAATCCCATCCTGCAGTCCCTGAAGGACCAGGCGAGCCTTCTGCCAGGCGATGGTGCGCACCAGTTGTTCGGGTGATATTGATTTAGAGAGGTTCTCTTTTATATTGGCGGGGGAGATGGTGAATTCTACCCCCAGCTGTTGCAATAACGATTGCCTCCGAGGTGATGCGGAGGCCAGAATTATCTTCTTCAATCCTGATTCCTCTTTATATCAAAGCCTCTTAAAGAATACCCAGGCTAAAATAAAACCAAGTATGCTGAAAAAATTGATATTCAACATAAATCCGAAGCTCAGCGAAAAAACATGCAGGTCCATGGTCATGGTGGGCAAGCCTACACTCTGTACATTACCCAGAATGCCCAAAGCAGGCCACAGTCTGACAACAGCGTCCCCGATCCAGCTGCCGATTATGCCGCCCATAACTATGAGCAACAACAGCATTTGCCACCCCGGATAGGTGCGCGCCCTACTTGGCACTGGTGTCCCTCCCGTCACGTTTTTCCCAGTTTAGCACTTGCAGTGGGCAAAAACAAGGCGACAAGAATGGAGGCTGCCGGTCAAAACAGCCTCCCTGTATTTTCTACGAGTTATGGGAGAGATTGAAGCTAAGCACCTTCAGGTTGACAGCCAGATCGACATTCCTTAGGACCACATGTGGGGGCACCCGCAGCACTTGCGGGGAAAAGTTCAAAACCGCCGGCACCCCGGCATCGACCAGGCGATCGGTGACCCTTTGGGCCTCGGCGGCCGGTACCGTGATGATGCCGATTTTGATATCCCGCTCCTTGATCAGGGTCTCCAGCCGGTCCAGTGGATCCACTACCACCCCGGCCAAGTCCAGCCCGACTCTCTTGTGGTCTACATCCACAATGGCTCTTATGGAGAAACCCCTCTGTCTGAATCCCTCGTAAAGAGCCAGGGCGGAGCCTAACTTCCCGGCACCGATTATAGCCAGATTCCATTCCTTGGTGAGGCCGAGGATCTTGGTCAGGTTCCCCAGCAATTCATCCACCCGGTATCCTACCCCCCGGGTGCCAAATTCGCCGAAATAAGCCAGATCCTTGCGAACTTGGGCCGAACTGACCCCTACACTGTTGGCAATCTCCTCGGAGGAAACCGTTTCGACCCCTGCTTTCCTCAGGTTGCTCAACTGACGCGAATATATGGAAAGGCGGATGACGGTAGCTTCAGGAATCTTGTATGCTTTCAAAACTCCCCACTCCTTTGTTACCAAAATCACTATCCTTATTATCTATGTAAACGGGCAAATTGGCAAAAGCTTTTTACAACAAAAAAAATTCTCCGCTGTCGGCGTAGCGGAGACTACTGATTCCTGATGTTGGATCCTTTTTAACCATTCAGTACCCGGTAAAGCAAGAAAGCTGCCAGGGCCGCCGAAGGTATGGTGACAAACCAGGCTATCACAATCTGGCGGGCGATGTTCCAGCGGACCCCCTTGATCCGTTTAGCGGCCCCCACCCCCATAATAGACGACGATACCACATGGGTAGTGCTGACCGGAATACCCAGCAAACTGGCCCCGTAAATCACTGAGGAAGCGGTGAAATCAGCAGCGAAACCATTGATGGGCTCGATGCGGAATATCTTGCCGCCCATGGTACGGATGATGCGCCATCCTCCAAAAGCCGTGCCCGCCGCCATGGCCATGGCGCAGGATACTTTTACCCAGGGCAATACCACGAAACTGTCTATCATCCCGGCCCCGACCAGGCTCATGGTTATGATACCCATTGACTTCTGGGCATCGTTGGAACCATGCGCAAACGAGGCCATACAGGCGGTCAGCACCTGCAGGCTGCGGAACTTCATATTGATCCGGGACGGCGAAGATTTGCTGAACATCCAAAACAGAATAGTCATTACGATGCTGCCCACTACTAGTCCTATCACTGGCGAAGTGACCAACCCCATTACTATCTTAACGAACCCATCCCAGAGTACCGCTCCCGTCCCGTGCCGAGCAATAACCGCCCCCACCAGGCCTCCGATCAGAGCGTGGGAAGAACTGCTGGGGATACCAAAATACCAAGTAAACAGATTCCAGAAGATAGCCCCTATCAGGGCTACCACTATAACCAGGGGAACCACATCGACTTCAGCCACGATATTCTTGCCGATGGTGGCGGCAACCGCGGTACCGCTGATTGCCCCCAGGAAGTTAAAGGTAGCCGCAATAATAACGGCGTTACGGGGGGTGACAGCCTTGGTCGAAACTGAGGTAGCGATGGCGTTGGCAGTATCATGAAAACCGTTGATATAATCGAAAATAAGGGCAAATAATACTATCAACACTACCCATCCGACACTAAATATATCCGGACTAAACATATTTTACTGCTATACCCTTCAATTCATTGGCCACATCCTCGCAATTGTCAAGGGTTGTCTCCAGATGCTCGTATATTTCCTTCCACTTCAGCATATACACCGCATCATCGGTCTGGTCAAACAGGCGGGCTATACCGGCTCGGTAAAGATTGTCCCCTTCATGCTCATGGCCCCTGATCTTTTCGCAGCTGTCCAGGATAGCCCGGTGGTTGCTTTTGACATCCCTGAGCATCCGTACCGCGTTTTGTATTTCAGCGGCAGCCTCCTCCAGCACGTTGACCAGGGCCGGGATAAATCTCTCCCGGGGTTGCTCGCAATTGTAGATCACCATTTTCTCCATGGTCCCCTGGATGTGGTCCAAAACCTGGTTCAGAGAATGGGACAGGCCCAGAATATCCTCACGATCAAAAGGGGTGATGAATGAATGATTGATCTGGTCCATTACTTCGGCGAATATCTGGTCACCATGGTGTTCCACCTCATTGATCCGTTCCATGTTGGCATTTTTGTCGCCCCGTTCGGCAAAATACCGCTTCAATATCTGGGTGGCTTCGCCAATAGCGGCTGCCTGTTCCTGGAAATAGTCGAAAAACTTGGTTTCCTGGGGCTTGAACTTAAAAGCCAAGGTGAATATCCTCCTCTCATAAACAATTCCCATGTTATTATAACAGTAGTTGACCCCTGAAGTTGAACCTTTATACAAAGACACGGTATGTTTTCCCCCCGCCGAAACTGGAGAGGGGTAGAATCCGAATGCTGGCCCAGCTTGCCCTGCGCCTATTTTTACGGGGGAAAGTGCGGAATTATGGAAATCCATAAGATATGGCAGACAATATCGAGGGCTGGTTTTTGGAGGTAGAATCATGTGCTCAGTCAAAAAAATCTGCAATTATTTAAATCTTAAAACAGAACTGGCTGACAAGAGTATAAGTAAGGTTTGTTGTCAGGCAAATCAGATTGTTCCCGATTGTGCCTATTTCTGTATCAAGGGAGAAACCTTCGACAGTTATAACGTAAGAACGAGTATACTCAGAAAGAACTCCGTCACTGTATTCACAGACAAGCCTATACAGGGCATAAATTGCGTTTATATAGAGAATCCTCATGAAGGCTATGTCGAGTTGGCGAGATTGAGCAGAAACAATTATTGTGTCCATTCTGTCGCTGTGACCGGCAGCATAGGTAAAACCTCACAAAAGGAAATGCTATATGCAACTCTTTCTGCCGCAGCCAAGACACTAAGAACCAGCGGATCCTCCAACTCCAAACTTGCGGGCGCTAACACAATTTTAAATTTCAATGAAGACACCGTGTTCGCGGTTTATGAAATGGGGTTACGCCGCCCCAACAATACCTTTAGGAGCTATTCAGAATTGGTCCAACCTGAATTGTGCGTGATTACTAACATAGGTAACTCACACATTGAAAACTTCCGCGACCAAAATCATATCCTCGATGAAAAACTGTACATCACATCTGGCATGAGTCCGGATGGAGTGCTGGTCATAAATGGCGATGACAAAACCCTGACCGGGCGGACATACCCCTTTCATACCATAACATTTGCCATAAACAATCAAAAGGCTGATTATGTAGCCGAAGATATAATAGTCAACAATGATTCCATTGTATTCAACGCCGTATATGATAAGGGGTCAATTCCAATAAGATTAAATGTACCTGGACGACACAACATATTCAATGCACTTGCCTGTGTTGCTGTAGGTAAACATTTTGGTCTCACTGATGAACAGATAACTACAGGATTAGGGCGCTTCACAACTTCCGGGTACAGACAAAACGTCTTGACCGGCTATAGGAATAACACAATTATACTAGATTGTTTAAACGCCACCCCCGAATCCATGGAAAGCGGTTTTGAAATGCTCAAAGACCTGCAAATTGATGAGGGGGCCAGGAAAATTGCGATTCTGGGACATATGATGAGGCTGGGACGACTTTCCGAAAAATTGCACCGGGAAGTAGGGCAAAAACTTGCTGAATACGATTTTGATATTGTAGTTACGTATAGCGGACATTCTGAATATATCACTGAGGAGCTGAAATCACGGGGTAAAAATGCCCATCATTTTTATTCCAAACAAGATGTTATTGAATTTCTCGAAAAAAGCGTTCAGCCCCATGACGCATTGCTTTTTAAAGGCGTCGACAAGTTCTGCAAATTTGCAGATATTTATTATGGCTTGACAAGAAATTTAGAATTACCCCCTTATAGTTATTATGGACCATTGGCGGATGATTTCTCTCTGCATACGGATGCCAAAGCCTTCGCAGTTGTTGATTGCACCACCCGGACTATACTGGCCGGGAAGAACATAGAAGAAAAACTGGAAGTTGCCAGTCTGGCAATGATAGTATCAGCTCTCACCGCCATAGAAAACCGGAGTATGGATGAAACTGTAACCATCTCGCCCATATCCGTGAAAGGAGGTAGGAATGGCTCCAATATAAAACTTGTTGCTGGCCAACAATACAGACTTTCCGATTTGCTTAAAGCATCAATGCTCCGGTCGGCGTTTGACGCCATGACCGCAGTGGCTGAGCATGTGGGGAAAAATATAGACACATTTGTGGAAATGATGAATCAGGTTGCCTTAAAAGCCGGGGCAGTCAACACCTTTTTTACCAATCCCACTGGCCGCCCCGATGCGAGCGGGTATTCAACTGCCAGAGACATGGCGATGATAGTCTCTTACGCTGTCAGCAACCGTATTTTCCAGCAATTAATGTCTCTTACAAGCTGCTCGATCACCGAACTAGTCAGCGGTAGGGAAAAGGAAACCACAACCACCCTGCCGCTTTTAAAACATGAATCCAAACCGGTCTATCTAGATTACTACTGTGACTGCGCAATCGGAATTAAAGCCGGTAAAAACGCTCATTCCAAGCAATGTGTAGCCTCTTGTGCCAAGACCGCCGAAGGCTATATTGCCGCCATAATTCTTGGTGCTGACGATTATGAATACAATAGGTTTTCCTTCCTTGATACAGCCAGAATACTGCGGTCTTCTCAAAAAAGTCCCGGTCCGCCCAGTCCAGCCTACTCCAGCGTTTATGTTTGAACAATGTTTTCGCTGGTAGGCACAAATATCTGCCGCAAATAACTGCAATACCCGGAGATATTGTGTTCAATATCATCTATTCGGGCTCGGAAAGAATGATGGCGAATATAGAATGCCCCTAAAATGTTTTGGGGCGCTTTATAATACATGGCGACTTCTGGAAAATACAGACCATTCAATTGATGCTCCACCCGATGTTCAATCGCTCTCATTAGTTTTTCCACATCGAATGATTCCAGAAGATCCAGATCCAGATCCTCTTCCTTCATCTTTTCTACCATATTACAGGTAGCCATTAATAATTCCAGCAAAGTTGGATAGGTTGTCTCACGGGTTAGACAAAAATCCAGAATGCCAGCGGCGTTTTTCAGGTTAAACTCAATGTATTTTCTTTCCGGCTTATATTTGACCAATTCAAAAGAACAGTAACTCAACCAGTGATCTTTGTAATTCCAATATTCATTGCGAATAAAATGCCCGAAAGCCCGTTCGACAATATCTAACCAGCGCTCATTTCTGTCTATACCGTATAATCGCATTAGTGCAAAAGCAGCTTCACCATCATAGTAAATGATACGATATCTATCTTTTATAGATAAATCGGGAAAGTTCAACACATGGACAAAAGAACTATCTTGTTTATCTTGAAAGTAACTTATTCCCTCAGCCAGCTGGGTCATTAACTGAACATACTTTCCATCATTAAACACAGTTGTATATTTGGAATAAGCTAAAATGGCAGCAGCATTTGCGCCCAGTTTAATTTCATTGTCTCTGGTTCTTTCAATCATAAATGATCTGGCAACACCATTCTCATCCACCAATGATTCAATGCCTTCAACTGCCAAGTAATTCAATGCCAATTTTATGGCCTGTCCCAGCTGTTCGTCTCTTGTAACCTCAAATGCTTCAATCATCGCGTAGGTCGTACTGGCATGGCGTAAAATGTTATAGCCCGGGATTTCTTTATTGAAACAGGGGAAATATCCATAGCGGTACTTACCTGTACTATCAACCTGGTCGGCTAAATACGCTGATGAGCGTGCGATTACCGAACGAAGCAGATTTTCATCTATTTCTTCAATATCACGGCGGCCGTTATTGAGCCAATCATTATTCAGGTTGTAGCAAGTAGTGCCGTCATGAAAAAACCCGATAGTGGAAAACAACCATATGTTTTTACAGGAGTTTTCATCTAACTCCAGTTTAAGCCCCATATTATATTTAATGTGAGCCATGATATTTTTCCATGAAACCTGTTTTTTACGGGTTTCTTTATTGTCATATAAAAAGACATTGGCATTCACCTGCTGTTCCAAGAAAGCCAGGTTGAACATTTCATCCAAGGCAATCCCTTCGCGAAAATAATTGGTCCGGATTTTGGAAACATGGCTCATAAAGCCCTCAAATGAATACCCTTTGATATCTTTAACCAGATCGGCCTTTATCCATAAAGGGGCAGTTTTTAGTTTTTTCAGTCTGCTATTCATGCTATCAACTGCGTTTTGCCAGCTGGACTCGACTGAATTGCCGCTCCCCTTGCAAACATAGGCACGCGATTTTCCATCACTAAAGGAGAGGAAAATAATAAACTTCGGTTTGTTACCAAAAAACAACCGCATCCTATCGCTGACTGCTTCTGTCTGCTCAAAAACCTTCTGTTTTAATTCCTCAAGTCTGGATTTAAGATCAATAGTGGTTGGGTTAGTTAATTGCACGAAGCTGTTCCTTTCTGCCCTTATTGACTATTTTGAAGGAGCACCACCTCTCAAACCAGAATTAAGAGGTATGGAGAAAAGGATATGTTGAGCGCCTTCCAAAACGGGCCTGATTCTACTATACAGAATCAGGCCCGGTTGGTAAATCAGCTATGATACGATTCTCAATGACCGAGTCACTCGTTTTATTTGGTCTTTCTCCTTAATCCCAGTCCGGAAAGCAACATCCCCAGCCCGACCAAAGAGAATACGCTGCTTGGACCGCCTGTCTTGGGTAATTCATCCCGAGCGTCATCCACCAGATTCCCAAAAGGTATCTCCTCGTCCGATATATCCGCTGTCAACTCATTGTCGGCATCGGCGTCGCTATCCGAGTCAGAGTCACTATCGGAGTCGGAATCACTGTCCGAGTCGGAATCACTGTCCGAGTCCGAATCACTGTCGGAGTCGGAATCACTGTCCGAGTCCGAGTCACTATCGGAGTCGGAATCACTGTCCGAGTCCGAGTCACTATCGGAGTCCGA
>JAAYJY010000280.1 GCA_012522705.1 Syntrophomonadaceae bacterium
ATAGGATTATCCCCTATCCGGCCTGGCAATCACAGCCACCGTGCAGCGGGAGATGCAGATAAGGCGCTCGTCCTCATCGTAAAGACGCACATCCCAAACCAGACTGGTTCTGCCCACATGAACCGGAATCCCTACCGCCTTCACTGTCCCCTGGCTCACACTGCGGATATGGTTGGCGTTGATCTCCAATCCCACCGCTCTTTGCTTCTCCCGGTCGATAAACAGGTAACTGCCAGCGGAAGCCACTGTTTCAGCCAGGACTACCGACACCCCGCCGTGCATGACGCCAAAGGGCTGGTGGGTCTTGGGCGTGACCGGCATGGCAGCGGTCACCCTTGCTTGGCTGAACTCTATTATCTCGATTCCCAATGTCTCCATGATGGTATTGGACCATTCAAATTTCACCTTAGGCATATCAGTCATTTTATAAACCCCTCTTAAGCCCGCGGCATTCCGCTTAATATGTTCCTACAGGGCTAATGATATCAAATCCTTGGCGATTATTCCCGTTTTATGATCAGAAACCAGAAGACCATTGCCGTTTGTAAGAGAAAAAGACATCCTTGCCCGCTATCATCCAGGCATCCTTCGCCATAACGCGGTTGACTGCGCCACAACCGGCCCAATACAATAGAGTAAGCAGACCAATCCCTGGAATAGTTCCGGGGAAATATGACTAATTGGAGGGATAGATTTGAATTTTTATCTCAGCGAAGAGCAGGACCTTATCCGCAGCGCCATGAGGGAGTTCGCCCAGGAGCACGTTGCTCCTATCGCTCAGGAAATCGATGAATCCAGCCGTTGGCCAGCCGATCTGTATGTCAAATTGGGAGAAAAGGGCTGGATGGGTATGCCCTTCCCCGAGGAATATGGAGGATCAGGCGCCGACTATGTCAGTTATGCAGGAGCCATCGAGGAGTTGGCCCAGGTCTGCGCGGCGACCGCGTTCAATGTTTCCGTACACACCGGTGTAGCCTGTATGTGCATCAATAATTTCGGCAGCGACGAACAGAAGAAAAAATACCTGACTCCCCTGGCCAAGGGCAAGATCGGGGCCTTTGCCATAACCGAACCATCCGCCGGCACCGATGTGGGCGGGGCTCTCACCAACGCCGTCCTGGACGGTGAGGAGTACGTGATCAACGGCAGCAAGACCTTCTGCACCAACGGCCCGGTGGCCGATACCTATGTGGTGTTCGCCTGGACCAACAAGGAAAAGGGCGAGATGAGCTGCTTCATCATCCCCCGGGGCACACCCGGGATGCAGATCGGACAGAAGATCGAGAAGATGGGGATGCGTTCCTCCCAGACCTCCGATTTATACTTCAAAGACTGTCGGGTTCCCAGAGAGAATATCATCGGCAAGGAAGGCCAGGGATTGAGGATAGCCATGAACGGGTTCGACCATGGCCGGGTAGGCATCGCCGCCCAAGCGGTGGGCATTGCTCAGGCGGCCCTGGATGAGGCCATAGCCTACTCCAAGCAAAGGGTTCAATTCAACAAGCCCATCGCCAAACAGCAGCAGATCCAGTTCTGGATCGCCGACATGGTTACCGAGGTCCAGGCGGCCCGATTGCTGACCCTGCAGGCGGCCTGGCTCAAGGACCAGGGCAAGCCCTTCTCCAAGGAAGCGGCTATGGCCAAACTATATGCTTCGGAATTGGCGGTGCGGGTCTCCAACAAAGCGGTGCAAATTCATGGCGGCTATGGTTACTGCAAGGGGATAAAAGTAGAACGTCTCTATCGCGACGCCAAGATAACCGAGATCTATGAAGGCACTTCCGAAGCGATGCGGATGGTGATCGG
>JAAYJY010000281.1 GCA_012522705.1 Syntrophomonadaceae bacterium
GCCGGGTTCGATGCCACGACGCTGTGGTGGGAGGATGAGGTCGGGACCCCCTCGATCAAGAAAGAGGCCATGCCCGGTCTGGTCCGAGAGGCAGGCTTGTTTCTGGAGAACATCCATATCCCCTATCATGAGTGCGACGGTTTATGGAGCGAGAACCGTTCGGTCCGGGAGGCCGTGCTGAAACAATACCGGGGCTGGCTGGATGATTGCGAGAGATACCGGATACCCATCATGGTCATGCATATCAGTGATTCCCTGACCCTGCCGCCCCCTAATCGGTATGGGCTGGAGGGCATCGCCGGTTTGGTGAAAACGGCTGAAGAAAGAGGCATCACTATCGCTATCGAGAATACCGGCCGGGAGGATTATATCCGTTTCGTTTTTTCCCGGCTGGAGTCGCCCCATCTGGGCTTCTGTTACGACAGTTCCCATCACCGCATATATGGCCAGGGCCGGCTGGATTTGCTGACCAGCCTGGCGGCACGGGTGGTCTGTACGCATCTATCCGACAATGATGGCCGGCAGGACTGCCATTGGCTGCCCGGGGAAGGGATCATCGACTTCCGCCCTATCAGCGCGCTGCTGGCTGCTGCCGGGTACCAGGCCGCCCTGACTCTGGAAGTCACCCGCGGTGAGCAGGATGGGGCCACACCGCCGGCCCAATTTTTGGCCCGGGCCTTCCAGGCCGCTGCCGCTATTAGAAGGACATGTTGCGCCGATAGCCTGGACGAGCCTTAGGCCTTATATGGTTCCGGGGGCAGACTCCATCCCGGGCACTGCCCGCTCCCCCAGATCGAGCAGGTGGTCATAGTTGATCCGTTCTATGAACTTCTTGTCCCGGGCATCCTGGATGCGGAGCCGGAGGACAATGAACCCATCGCTTTGCGGAGGGGACTGGCGTACCTGCCGCTGCCCGGGGTCGAGGGCGTAGCTGTAGATGGAACTTCTTCCTCCCCCGCTGTCCTCCAGGCCATAATCCCACTGGTTGGCTATGGCCAGATGCATTTGCTCGCTGAGCCGGGCTGGCCAGACGATCTGGCAGCTGGCATCGGCCCAGGCGCTGGGTACACATAAAAGGTCGGCCCCCTTTTTGGCCAGGCTCTCAACCGCCTCGGGAAATAGCAGTTCCCAGCCAAGCAACATCCCCAGGCGGCCCCAGGACAGGTCAAATACCGGAAAATCATGGCCCGGGCTGGCCCATGCCTCATCGGCTGGACTGAGATGGACCTTGCGGTACACCCCTTCGATGCCTGCGGGACCGATCAGGACGCTGCTGTTGTAGAAACCGCCGTCCCTGTTCTCGGCCATGCCCAGGAGGATATGAACATCCTTTTCCCGGGCTTTGTCGGCCAGTGCCAGGGTGGCGGGACCGGGGACCGGCTCCGCCAGCGATTTTGCCGCCGCTGGGCCGTTGATGGCTCCGGTCAGGGACAATTCCGGCAATACCAGCACATCCGGTCTTTCTCCCCGGGCGGCGCTCTGCTCGCAGCAGCGGTCGATCAGGGCGAGGAGCTGCTGCCGGTTGGCCGCCGGCTGGTCCGGCGACGGGCGGTATTGAATGGTGGCCGCGGTACAGTCGCGGGCGGCCGGCAACCCCAGCAGGGTTTCAGCCCCCCAGTGGGAATAGGCGGCCAGGGATATGCCGGCATAGCATTCGGGGCGCCGCCGGCTGACAAGAGCGTCAGTGGTGGCTTGGAACTGTCCCTGGCGCAGGGGCAGCTGGCAATAAACGATGGTGTCAGCGGCCGACGCCCGCCTCTCCGCCACCTGCCCCTGCGCATCGATGGCAAATGATTCGGCGTTGCGGCAGTCCATGCCCGGTTCCTGGCCGGTGCGGTTGCAAACCAATACCGGGATGCCGTTCTCCCGTGCCCTGGCCCGCCAGTATATCTCCGGATCGTAATGGTCCGCCGGCCAGTTGGCGGGGACCAGCAGCAGGCGGATCCCCTGCAGGACCGCGGCCCGCACCGGTTTATAGGAATAGGTGTCGGCACATATCACCACTCCCAGGGGGCCGTATTCGGTGGGGACCACCAACGGAGCCAGATTGCCTTCCGCCGCCCACAGATTCTCTTTGTAAGCCGGTGCGTTCTTGCGGTGTTTGCCGATTACCCGGCCATCCGGACCGATGACCGCGGCGCTGTTGTAGAAGACCCCCGTGCGGGCGTCGGCCTCCGGCAAACCGATACAGATGCAAGCTCCCCACTGGCTGCTGATCCGGCCCAATAATTCGGTGGTGGGGCCTGGTATGGGTTCAGTGAAGGGAGCTATATCCTCCCGGCTGTTGAAGTCGTAACCGCAGGTGGCCAGCTCCGGGTTCACGATGATCTTGGCGCCCTGGCTGGCGGCGGCGGTATTCATATCCAGGAGCCGGCGCAGGTTATCGGTCTTATCCCGGGGCTGGACAGCGGCATGGATCAAAGCCGCTCTTATATACTGGCTGTCGGGCTGCAGGGCAACCTCCTCCTTCAATTTCAATTCACCAGATCAGGGTGTCGGTCCGGATATACAACAGTCCAAATAGGGCGGGATCATCTTCCCGGCGTGGTCCCTTCAGATTGACGGGCCCAAAAAAAAGCAGCGTTCCGGTAAGAGAGGAGGGAGCCCACTCTTATTGCCTCCCGGATTGCTGCCACTATAACTGTCTCCCGATCTGACCGGCTGATTCATAATCATGCCGGAACTCGACCGTTATTCTCTTTTTGAAGCGAACCAGGATATCGTAAAAAGTCCTGCCGAATATGACCGCAAACATGATGTTTCCCGCCGCATGGATGGTGTCAAACGCGAAACTGGCGATGTAGGTGGCCATGAAGGTCTTCAGCGTCAGTGGGTAAATAAACCCCACCCAGTGCCAGATGTTCATTGTCCAGCCGAACAGATAGCCGCACACGCCCCCCAGAAGGGTAAACGGAACCACCTTGAATTCCCGGCTCCTTCCGGCCAGCAGCCCGGCGGCAACCCCGCACATCCCCCAGCAAAACATCTGCCAGGGGGTCCAGGGCCCCTGCCCAAGAAAGAAATTCGAGACCAAAGCGGCTACCGCACCGGTAACAAAGCCGGTCTGGGGACCAAAAACATAACCGCTGATCATCACTATGAA
>JAAYJY010000028.1 GCA_012522705.1 Syntrophomonadaceae bacterium
GCCCCAAGCAGGTCCTGGCCCATTCCCGGTTGTTCCTGCCCCGGCTGGTGCCCAAGGCCAAGGGTGGATTTAGGGACATTGGGGTACCCTTCACCCGGGAGGAATTGGAAGATGCGGGCGCCACTTTCGTATTTCATGACCAATGGAAAGAGATCTGGCCGGGAGTCTATCTAAGCGGAGAGGTTTCCCGGATTCATGAGTTCGAGAACGTAGGCGGAGATTTCAAGGTTGAGGTCAATGGGCAGTTGGAAGACGATCACCTGGAGGACGATATGGCCCTGGTCATCGACATGCCGGATGGGTTGGTGGTCATCAGCGGCTGTGCCCATTCTGGGTTCCTGAACATAATCGAGCAGGCCCAGCGGATAACGGGCAAGTCCAAGATCCGTGCCTATATCGGCGGGACCCACCTGATGAGCGCCAGTGAAAACCGAATTGACAGGACTATCGAGGAATTGAAGACTCTGGACATGGATAGACTGGTGGTAGCTCATTGTACCGGATTCCATGCCGCGGCTCGCCTGTACAATGAACTGGGCCAAAAGGTAATCAAAGGTGAAACCGGCATGAAGTTTCGATTTGCATAATTACACCAGTGGATTATCATAAAATCTGGAGGTGTCGCAGCTTGGATACCAGCCAATTCAGACTCAAGGGTAAGGACCTGTCCAGAACCTGTAGACCGTCATCTTTCCGATTCGGCAGCACCGCCGAAATCGATCCTCTCCAGGGCATCATCGGACAGGAAAGGGCCATGCGTTCGCTGGGATTTGCTTTGGATATCAAGAATGAAGGCTATAATGTCTACCTGTCCGGTTATTTTGGCACCGGGAAGACCACTCTGGCCCGGGAGATGATAAACCAGAAAGCCAGTCGCGAACCGGTACCGGTCGATTGGTGCTACGTCAACAATTTCAAGGAGCCGGAGTCTCCTCTGGCCTTGAGCCTGCCTGCGGGGTGGGGTCAACAGTTACGTACTGATGTGGGAGCCGCCATGGACAACTTTGCCAGGAACATCGGCAAAGCCTTCCAGAGTGAAACCTTTGAACTGGAAAAGGGGGCCATGGTAAACAAATTCATGGAGGAAGGCAATCTGGTGTATGTGCGGCTGGAAGAGGAAGCACGTACCTATGGATTTACCATCTCCCGCACCCAAAACGGTGTCACCAGCATACCATTGAAGGAGGATGGTTCCCACCTCAGCCAGGATGAGTTCATAGCCATGCCGGAGGAAGAACGGGTGGAACTGATGCGTAAAGGTGCACTGGTACAGGACCGCATTAACGATTCCTACCGGCAATACCGGGAATTGGAAAAGCAGCTCAAGGAAAGGCTGAAGGAGTTGGAGCTGGAAACCGCTCGCCAGGTGGTGGCGCCTGATTTTGCCGCCATGGAAGAAAAATATGCCCCAATGCCTGATGTTCTGGAATACCTGACCGTCATGCAGCAAGATATCCTGGACAACGTCGAGCTGTTCAAGGCCAGTGAAGAGGATTCGCCCATGAACCTGCTGCGCCGCTTGGACAAGCGCAGTTTGCTGCGTCGCTACCAGGTCAACCTCGTCGTTGACAATTCGAGCCTTGAGCACGCTCCAGTCATATATGAGACCAATCCCAGCTATGCCAACCTGTTCGGGCAGATCGAATTCGAAAGCGAGTTCGGGGTGCTGACCACCGATTTTTCCCGCATCCGGGCCGGCGCCATCCACAAGGCCAACGGCGGCTACCTGGTGATGAATGTCTACGATATCATAAGGAACTTCTATGTTTGGGACAAGCTGAAGCGAGTCCTGAAAAACGATGAACTGTTGGTGGAAAGCCTGAGCAAGACCTTAGGTATGGGCAATGCCGAGACCATGGAGCCGGAGCCTATTCCCATCAACCTGAAAGTGATACTGATCGGCGACCCGCAATACTACTACCTCCTTTATCATTACGATGAGGAGTTCCAGAAGCTCTTCAAAATAAAGGCTGATTTCGATATCGACATGAACCGCACCCCGGCCAACACCAAGGATTATGCGCGTTTTGTCAGCTCAGTGTGCCACAACAAGAACCTGCGGCATTTCAAGCCCGGAGCGGTAGCCCATGTGGTTGATTACGGCAGCCGTATGGCCGACGACCAAAACAAGCTGAGCACCATGTTCAACAAACTGGTAGAAATAATCTATGAAGCCAATTGCTGGGCTGGTTATGATAAGGCTGAGTTGGTGGAGCGTGACCACGTCCGCCGGGCCATAATCGAGAAGAGGGACAGGTCCGCCATGATCGAGGAACAGCTGCAGGAATATATCGAGCAGGGGACGATCATGATAGATGTTTCCGGCGGTAAGGTGGGGGAATTGAACGGTTTGGCGGTCTACCAGATCGGGGATTACCACTTTGGCAAGCCGGTGCGCATAACCGCCAAAACCTTTATGGGAGAAAAAGGTCTGGTCAATATCGAACGGGAGGTCCACCTCAGCGGCAGCATCCACAGCAAAGGCGTGTTGACTCTAAATGGCTATCTGGGCGCTCAATATGCCCAAGACAAACCCCTCTCCCTGTCCGCCAGTCTGACCGTCGAGCAAAACTATGCCGGTATCGAAGGCGACAGTGCTTCCAGTGCGGAACTGTATGCCCTTCTATCCAGCCTGGCGGAAGTGCCCCTGCGTCAGGGTATAGCGGTGACTGGCTCGGTAAACCAAAATGGTGAGATTCAGGCCATCGGCGGGGTCAATCAAAAAATTGAAGGATTCTTCCGGGTCTGTGAGAAACGTGGTTTGGATGGTGAGCAGGGAGTCATTATTCCCTGGCAGAATATTCGCAACCTAATGCTGGATGAAGCTGTGATAGCTGCGGTAAAGGCTCGGAAATTCAATATCTGGGCCATTCGACATATCGATCAGGGTTTGGAGATCCTGACCGGAGTGGAGGCCGGGGAGCGTAAAGAAAACGGCGAGTTCCCCGCTGATACGGTCCATTATCGGGTTAACCGGCGCTTAAGCGAATGGATCAACCGCAGCACCCTCAGATTCCTCGGAACGAGTCGGTCCGGCCGGGCGGTGCCCCCCGGACCAATAAGAAGGAGCAGGAGGCTATAACCGTGGATATAAAAAAAGCGATTATGTCTTCCTTGCTGATAATGCTGGCTTTCGGGCCAGTCGGATGCGGTTACGATTACCGGTCCCTGTTGCCCGGAGCCGAAACGAATGAGGCGGCGTTGATCAGGGTCAATATCAGATTCAACGACGAAGGCGAGGCGGAATGCTACGTCAAGA
>JAAYJY010000282.1 GCA_012522705.1 Syntrophomonadaceae bacterium
AACCAGCATAAATCAAATCCTGATCAAAGCCCAGTTGCAGGTCGGATACCGCATTCGTGATGAACTTGCCCTGTTCGTGCTGCATGCCCGGGAAATGGCTTCCTCATTTGTTGACCATAACGGCAACAAGGTGGACCCGCTGGACATGGCCATACAAATGAAGGTTCTGCCCCGGATCATTGGAGGCAGTTCAGCCATCCGTCAGGTAGTATTGGAAATGCTGGCCTGGTCCACCGGTAAGAAGATCGCCACCGAATCGGAAGCTCAATCGTTGCTGGATAGCTGGATAAGCGACGGACGCCCCTCCGCCCTAAAGGATGCCAAGTTACCTCGAACCGCGGCTCGGCTGTGCCTGATGTGGGACCGGCTGATCAATGAAGGTTTTACCTCCTCCTGGATGTGATTCGATGCAAGAAGAGCTTTTTGAGATAAACACCGACCGGGTGGAGCTTCATTTCAGTAAAGCCACCGGCAAGGTACCCGCTGTCCTGCCCGGAGCCAATATCCCCGGCCGCTTGGCGATAAGCGGGAAACGTCCCGGTTTATCATGGGAAAAGATATGGCGGCATGGAATTTCCGATGCTCTCGCGTGCCTTCCGGATCAGCTAGTGGGACCACGACTGTTTGAGGAAACCGACTATAAGGTTTATGCCAGTTGTAGAGATCAGCATTCCCAAATTCGAATCGCCCACCGTGATTCTGCATTGTTAAGGGATTTGGATTCTGGAGATCACGGCAGGAGCATCTTTGGGCGCATCAATTTCCGTTCTCAAGTGGGCCGAACCGAATTTCAGGTACTGGTCAATGATATACCGGAATTTGACTTTGAAGTCGAGGTCTTCCCCACCAAACTGGATTATGGTTCCGATTATGAAAAGATGCTGGCCGATGTGCAGGGAATCATGACCAGCCTAGCCATGGAGTATCTGAAATCGACCTACCAGTTCGGCACCACAGTGAAATTAAACAAGGCCACCGACATTGAATGGTTGGTACTGTTGAGAAATATCGTCGATGACCTGGAAAAGGCCTTACTCTATGTGGACCGGCGGCCTATCCGGGGCTTAAAACGGGAACTGGAAACGGTTCGAGCAGAGAAAATCAAGCGGATCGATTCCACGGTAAGATCCGCTATTCGCCGTGGAGCCGGTAAGGGTGATCACTCCCACCTGGCGAGAGGAGTGGCGTTGCGCGAGAAGATCAACGAAAACCGTTCCAAACCCACGCTGGACACGGCCGAGCATAGATGGTTGGCTGGGCAACTGGACCGGATAAGGCGAAGACTGGTGGTTTTGCGCAATCAAGAGACAGCTCTTTGGCGACAGGGTAAAGAGAAACAAACCGATCGCCGCCAGCAAACCATTAGTGAACTTAAGGCGCTTGAATCCCGGATCTTGTTTATGCAGAAGTTCGAGCCCTTGGCAGCTGCCGAAGGCGAAGCGCCAATGGGATTTGCATCGATGCAGCTACTGGGTTCCCCCGGTTATCGTGAAGCCTATCAGGCCTGCATGGTGCTGTCGCTGGGGTTGCGGATCGAGGGCGGGCCGAAGCGTTTGTCGGTCAAAGATATTAATTTACTGTACGAGTACTGGTGCTACCTGGCTTTATTGAAGATTCTGGCGGAGGCGACCGGTCAGGCAATCCCGACGCGGGATCTCCTAAAAGTTCGTACCAATGGCCTTCAGGTATTATTGGAGAGCGGACGAAAAACACAAATCAACTTTTCGGGGCAAGATGATAGGAAGATAATTGCAACGTATAATCCCAGTTTTGGCGGTGAGGCCATGCTGATCCCCCAGCGCCCGGATATCCTGCTGACTCTCCAAGACAAAGACTGGCCCCGGATTCATATGGTCCTGGACGCCAAATATCGGGTAGACGCTTCGGAAGAATATCATCAGCGTTACAATTCCTTTGGCCCCCCGGAGGACGCGATCAACATCATGCACAGATACCGGGATGCGATACTGGAGCTGGGCGATGTCGGTGAAGAGCCCAAGGAAGTGCAAAGAACTGTAATCCAAGCGGCGGCGTTATTTCCCTACCAGGACGCAAAGCAATCCTACAAGGAAAGCAAACTGTGGCGATCCTTGAACCGCATCGGAGTGGGCGCACTCCCCTTTTTACCTGACAACATGGAATATGTCCGTGAATGGTTGGATGGTGTGCTTCGTCAAGGCGGATTTACCAGTTCTCGAAAAGCCATACCCTACAACATTCAACGACGTGCCCAGGATTGGCGATTGGCAGCTACGGAACCGGTCTTGGTCGGGGTGTTGCGGGGGGTCAATCCTGCCCAGCATTTCGACTGGGTAATTGACAGCCATCTCTATTACATGCCGTTATTAAAATCCCAGCTGCGCCAACATAACACCAAATGGGTGGCCATATATTCTCCGCAGGCTTTACGCAAACCCGGTGCGGTCACCCACAAGGCGCAGGTGATCGGAGTGGAGATCGTGACCCGAAAAGATCTCCAAACCCCATGGAAAAGCCATCGGAGCGCAAATAACCTGCAGATATTATATCGCTTGGGCGATATAATCAAGCTAAAACACCCAATAGAAAATCTTAACCATCAGGACAAGGGGCAGCGGTTTTCCAGCCATCGATGGACCACCCGGCTGGCGCTGGAACGGGCGACACGCCTGGAAGAACTCTTTCTGGAAACTGAACCGGAATGGCGGCTGTTCGAAGACTTAAAGGCGATGGGCATCTCATTTCAACTCAGCAACCCAGGCACGCCCAAATTGCTTGACCCTGAAAATCCCAGCGGCCGGGTGTGGTTTCAATTGGATAAATGCAGTATCCGATATGCCGGCGCGAGCGGCTTTGCCGTCAAACAGAATGG
>JAAYJY010000283.1 GCA_012522705.1 Syntrophomonadaceae bacterium
AGACCTGGTCGCGCAATTAAAGAATCTGGGAGAAAATGTTTCCTTGTGGGAAGCCGTGAAGGCCATCCGATTTGCCTGGCATAAGCTGGGCGCGGCTGAGGCACTGGAACGCCGACTTGACTACGTTCTGCCCCGAGTCTGGGGAAAAAACCAGGCAGAACGGCTTTACGACCGAGCTATAGCGGATATCGATGCTGCGGAGAGCGGGGAGCAGGTAAGAGATTTGGTCCGACAGGCGGAACAAGCTTTGGGTACTCTGCCTTCGAAAAAGGGAATCCCCTTAAAAATCGGGATGGTTGGGGAAATCTACATCCTCTTGGAGACAGCTGCCAATTATGACATTTGCCGCTTGCTTGGCAGGATGGATGCGGAAGTCTGCCGCTCCACCTACCTGACCGACTGGATCAATGACCACCTACTGGCTGGATTGGTTAAAAAATCGGTACGGAGGCAGCTGCAGCAATATACCAGGCCATACCTCAATCATTCGGTAGGAGGGCACGGCTGGGAAACGGTAGGGCATGCAGTGCATTTTGCCCGGATGAAATGTGACGGCATCATTCAAGTAGGGCCCCTGACCTGCATGCCGGAGATCGTCGCTCAATCGATTCTGCCCTCCATTGGGGCCAGGGAAGATATACCCGCAATGACCCTCTGGTTCGATGAATTATCCGCCACCGCAGGGTTGGTTACCCGACTGGAGGCGTTTGTCGATATGATCCAACGCAAAAAAATGATTAACTACGAGCAGGTCAAGGAGGCTTGAAATGGATTGCTATTTGGGCATAGACATAGGTTCGGTGAGCAGTAATCTGGTCATGGTGGATGACCATGATAATCTAATGCGCAAGGTTTATCTGCGCACCCGCGGCAATCCGGTCCAGGCTATCCGGGATGGATTCGCCGAATTGTCGGAAGATCTGCCCTCCAACATGATTATTAAAGGGGTCGGCACAACCGGCAGCGGACGTTATCTTTCCGCAGTCCTGACCGGAGCGGACGTAACCAAAAATGAGATAACTGCCCATGCGGTGGCCGCGACCAAGTGTATTCCGGATGTGAGGACAATCCTGGAAATCGGGGGACAGGATTCCAAGATAATCATCCTCGATCAAGGTATAGTTAATGATTTTGCTATGAACACGGTATGTGCAGCGGGTACAGGTTCATTTCTCGACCAGCAGGCGGCTCGGCTCAATATGGATATCCAAGAATTCGGGGAGGCTGCTGCCCGTTCCCGGCAAGCGGTGCGTATCGCAGGACGTTGCGGGGTCTTCGCTGAAAGCGACATGATCCACAAACAGCAGATGGGCTATCCCACTGAAGATATAATAATGGGCCTGTGTGAGGCTTTGGCCAGAAACTACCTGAACAACGTCGGCAAAGGCAAGAGGATTGAAGCTCCAGTGGTATTTCAGGGCGGTGTGGCAGCCAATCGGGGCTTACGGGCAGCATTTGAAAAGATGTTGGGCCTGCCGGTTAGGATCCCGGAACATTACGACGTTATGGGAGCGGTAGGGGCGGCCATCCTGGCCCGCGAGAACCATCTGATCAACCAACGGCCCACCAGTTTCCACGGGGCTGCATTCATACTGGAAGGGGAATTCCGTACCACCAGCCACGAGTGCCAGGGTTGCCCCAATCTGTGTGAGGTAGTGTGTATAAAACGGGACCGCAAGGTCCTGGCCTATTGGGGGGACCGCTGCAAAAAGTGGGAAGGCTCGCTGCAGACGAAGTCCGATCGGGCAGTTTGATTTAAATAGTTATTGTGGGTGGATGAATATTTGTGCTAGAATCACCTTAGTGTATCCCAAAAATAAGATTAGAGGAGCGAAGCAGAGATGAGCAGAGAAAAGTTGACCAAGATTATTTTGCCCGAAGAGAGGATGCCCCGTTTCTGGTACAACGTTCAGGCCGACATGCCCACCCCCTTATCACCTGCCCTACATCCTGAAACCAAGCAGCCACTGGGGCCCGAGGACTTGGCGCCTCTGTTCCCCATGGGACTGATAGCTCAGGAGGTTTCCACCGAGAGGTTCTTGGAGATTCCCCCTGAAGTGCGGGAACTGTACAAACTCTGGAGGCCATCACCGCTGTACCGGGCCCATGGATTAGAGAAAGCCCTCGATACCCAGTGCCGAATTTATTATAAATATGAAGGGGTCAGTCCGGTAGGCAGCCATAAGCTGAATTCCGCCCTGCCCCAGGTTTATTACAATAAGATGGAAGGCATTACCCGTCTGACCACCGAAACCGGCGCCGGCCAGTGGGGGACTGCCTTAGCACTGGCCTGCAAACTGTTCGGGCTCGAATGCATGGTTTATATGGTGCGGGTGAGTTTCGATCAAAAACCGTACCGCCGCATGATAATGAATGTCTATGGAGCCAACTGCGTATCCAGTCCCAGCACCCTCACCGAGAGCGGCCGGCAGGCCCTGGCCAAGGATCCCGATACTCCCGGGACGCTGGCTATCGCTATCAGTGAAGCGGTGGAGGACGCCATGCAGAGGGCTGATACCCACTATTCACTGGGCAGCGTACTCAACCATGTCTGTGTACACCAGAGCATCATCGGCCAGGAAGTCAAACTGCAAATGGAGATGGTGGATGATTATCCCGATATAGTGATCGGTTGCTGTGGCGGGGGAAGCAATTTCGCCGGCATCGCCTTCCCTTTTATCCCTGATAAGTTAGCTGGCAAGAAGGTGCGCCTGGTGGGGGTGGAACCATCTGCCTGTCCGACTATGACCCGGGGAGTATTCGCTTACGATTTCGGTGATGTGGCCGGGTTTACCCCGATGCTTAAGATGTGTACCCTAGGACACGATTTTACCCCGGCCGGGATACACGCCGGCGGCCTGAGGTACCATGGGGAATCGCCACTGGTCAGCCAATTATATCAGGACGGGCTGATCGAGGCTACTTCGGTAATGCAAAAGGGTGTTTTCGAGGCAGCCATGTTGTTCTCCCGGGCGGAAGGAATCGTCCCCGCACCCGAGTCCTCGCATGCCATTAGAGTGGCCATAGATGAGGCTCTAAAGGCCAAAGAAGAAGGGATAATCAAGTCTATTGTGCTCAATCTGAGTGGACATGGGCAAATGGACCTTACCGCTTATGACAACTACCTGTCGGGACAGATGGAGGACTATGCTCCCACTGATGAGGAGATCCAGGCCAGTCTCAAAACGTTGCCCACGTTATAAACCATTGGATTAATACCATCAAATCCCGGATATCCTAACCAGATATCAGGGATTTGCTTATCATATGCCCGGCATGGGCGCGGTCTAACGGGTGCAAGTCCCTAGTGCGGGTTGATAGTGCCAAGCAGTGCGGCCGAGCAAGGCTGCATCATATAGCGGGTGGAAATCCCGTCCGGTAAGGTTAGCCAACCGCCGGTAGTTAGTCTTGG
>JAAYJY010000284.1 GCA_012522705.1 Syntrophomonadaceae bacterium
ATTACTGACAGTATGCGTCTTTTTACCATAGTCTATATTGCTGGCCACCCGATAAGGCAATAATATGCCGCCGATTTTCTTGCATTTGATCTGGTTTCCTGACAGGTTCATTTGCTCCACGAATATACTACTCATGGGTAACCGCAAATCGTACACATCGATGGTATTATCCAGTATCTCGTAGGTCGAACACCTTGTCGTCAAGCTAATAAAATCTATCCAGCTGGCCGACAGATCCTGAGCCAACCGTACCGAAGGGTCCTGGGAATACTTTTTGGCCAATTGGGCGGAACACATCTTGATGTAGGACTCCTCAATAATATAATGGTTCGCTTCGTAATGGCGGGTGACACTGCCGTCCGGGCCGCCTTTGGATTTTAGCAAAGTGTTGTTCTCTTTACCAGGATTGAAGTTCAGAATGTTTTTCCAGGTATTGCCCACATAGATCAAATTCTCACAACTGAGATAGGCGTCATAAACCGCGGCCCCGCTGCCACTGCCGCTGGAGTATTTTAACCCCTCCACATGGTTGTCCTCGTAAATGCAGTCTATGCCCTCAAACAAGGCAAAACAATAATAATTGGTGTTGTTGGGATTACCCCACCAGCTATCGTCACATTTGACCTGGTTATTGCGCACCACCAAAAGCTTTTTGGCTTCAAACATTTCATCTTCGTAGGTTATGCCGTTGCTTATGCCGCTGGAGAAAAAAGTGTAGTCAAAATTGGTGACTGTATTGTCTTCCAGATATATTTCGTCAAATGGCATATCATCCAGACGCATAAATGAATAAGAAGCGTTTTCGACGGTGTTATCGACAAAGCGCATCTCCCTCATACCAAAGGCATGTACAGCAGGATTTATCGTGGTGCTGCCCTCAAACTCCATCAGCCTTATTGGGCCGACGAAGGAATTGCCTTCGATGATCACCTGGTCGCAGAGGCAGTTGGGAGCAAACGCCAGGATGTATCTGACACCAGTTCCCATCTGGGTAAACTTTATGTTGGAAATATGGACATTGACCTGGTTGGCGATGTTAAACAAGGGGTTGCCGTTTTCCAGCTTGAATTCTGCGTCCGCGGTCATGCCGGTCAAATCGATGACCCCCTCGGCCAGACGAGTCTGGTCGGGAGACTTAAGGTAATAGACCCCGTCGACGAGAACTCGCTGGCCCCCACGTACCGCCTTGCCCAGCAAGGCCATGTTTTTTTGGCCGGCCCGGGCATCGTTCCGGACCATACCCAGAGCCGTACAACTGATGGCATTTGATACCAAGTGAGCCGGCACTGCAACCTCTACGCTCACCAGGACCGACGCGCTGTTCTTGGTCAAACGGAATGTGACTGGCCCGGTCACAGAAG
Organism: Syntrophomonadaceae bacterium; assembly: GCA_012522705.1. Lineage (GTDB taxonomy): Bacteria > Bacillota > Syntrophomonadia > Syntrophomonadales > Syntrophomonadaceae > PHAA01. Next base: position 1,362 of record JAAYJY010000284.1, read on the forward strand.
AAGAACCATAGGTAATAGCCCCGTCGGCAGCGATTTGCGCATTTCCGGAAACAGCCACCTCTACTGATACATCTGATGCGGCCGGACCGATCATGGCCTGAACCATTACATTGACGGAAGAATCAGTTCCTTCTGCCGGCCTTAGGATTCCCGCCGCCGCCAGAGCTTGCCTGGCTTTTTCGACCTGCTCGGAATCAGAGATCTGGTGGGCGGGCACCTCTACCGCAATAGTTACGGAGAGCCGCGCTTTATTTTTGGACAACACCAGGACTACATTCCCGGTCCCGGC
>JAAYJY010000285.1 GCA_012522705.1 Syntrophomonadaceae bacterium
GAGGTACATCATTATTCAGGGCGGACACCGTCTATACCAGGGAACTCTGTTATCCATCACCTTGTCCTCCCTTTCGGCAGATTTACATCCGGGCGACGGTGGTGTTGATTATGGATACTACAGATACCATTATATAGAATCAAGCCGCAAAATCCAATAATGTAAGGACAGCCGGTTTGACATATAATTGTAATTGGAATGTAAAAGGAGGTAGGTACATGCGGGATAAATTGAATACGATATAATTGCGGCCAGAAAAGACAAGAACCAAGAACTATTATCGGCCCTGACCCGGCCTGGAATGAGATCACCGGCACCGAAAGAGCGGAGAAAACAGTGCGTATAATAATTGGAGGTATTTATGAAATTCAAAAAAACGTTTTCAATTCTTGTTATTACAGCTTTATTGTTCGGCGGAGCTACGGGCTTTGCGACTGTGAGTGCCGCGGACAGCGCCGCAGCCACTGCCGCCGATGAGGACAAGGTCCCGATGTCACTGCAATATTCAGGAAGCGTTGCAGAAATCATTAAGGATAATGACATCGTGTCAGCATTGGTCATCATTGCAGAAAATAATGAAAGCGCATCCAGGAGATTCAACGTTTCTGAAGACACTGTCGTTATAGACAACGAGAGCGGAATAGCAGAAGGCCTGTCTGCCATTAAGGTTGGAGATAAAGTGTCGGTTATCGCTTCGCCTATGAGTACATTCAGCATACCGCCTCAATCGCCGGCCTATGTGATTTTGACCAACATTCAAAATAAAGCGCCGGCAAAGCTGATGCAGGTGGGCACGGTTAGCCAAAAGGCAGACGGCACCATGACTATACTGGACACAGAAGACAATTACCTGGTGAGTCTCACCAAAGACACTGTTCTTGCGCCATACAGGACAAAGCAGATCGTTCTTCCGGAAGACATCCAGAAGGGTGTTTATATCCTGGTCTGGTCAGAAATCATGACTTTAAGTATTCCTGCCCAGATGACGGCTGATATGGTGGTCCTGCTGGCCGGTTATGATTTCGGAAAGATTCCAATGCCTGCCCAGCCGGCTTCGGAGGATCTTGATTATACCGTTTTTGAAAACAGTGCGGGAGAAACAATGCTCCCAGTGAGGAGTATCGCCGAAGGAATGGGATTTGAAGTCAAGTGGAGCGGCGAAACCAGAACCGTTGAATTAAAAAAGGACGCCCTTACTTATTCCATGAAAATCGGGAGCACCACCTATGTAAACAATGGACAAGAGCAGGTTTTACAATCACCTCCTGAAATAAACAATGACAGAACCCATGTGCCGGCCACATTTTTCACGGAAATCATGGACGTGGTTATATAAGGCCTTAAAGCAAAAATAACGACGAACTCTATGCCAGAGCCGCTATCCCGATTGAAGCGGCTTTTGCTTTTGCCCGGCCACCAATGTTAGTTTCAGGCGCGCTTCTATTCCTCAAAAGCAACATGGGAACAATAGAGTGCTATAATAATAACAGAACTAATGTTCTGAATAATCGATAGAAGGGTTGGTTGTTATTGAGTAAGAACGAGATCATTGAAGCTGACCTGAGAAATGGGTACACCCGCGTACCCAACCACATTCTGGATGCCCTGCCGCAGGTAGGCATGAACGGGACCCAGCATGACATCTGCCACATCCTGCTGCGGGAGACCTACGGTTGGAACCGCACCGAACGGGCTATCTCAGTGGGGGAGATGGCTCAGATAACCCACCTGTCCAAGCGCCACATCATTAACCAACTGGACGAACTGGCCCGCCGCCACATCATCGTGCGCCATGCTCAACCGGGCAAGGCCAACATCTACAAAATACAGTCTGATGTTTCCCGCTGGATAGACTACCGAAGACAGGAGGGGGATGAGACCGACCGCTTCCAGTCTGCCTGGCTGAGCGGGGAACTGTATCTGCTGGAGGACCGCCGCGATATGGATCCAAGGGAGCCAGGCATAGTCCCGGCAGTGATCCAGACAATTGAAGGCAAAACCATACCGGCAACAGGGGGGTCTGTAGTACAACTGATGGAAAGTACAGGGGTGAACAATAGTGGCAGGGGTGGGCTGAACAAAACTTCAGAGGCAGGGATGAACAATGGTTCAGGGGTCTGTGCCCGTCCAGTCCAGACAGATTGGGCGTCCGAGACCACCCTAAAGAAAGACTTAAAGAAAGTTAAAGACAATCCTTATAGATATACCAGCAAGTCAACCGCTTATAAACTCGCTAGTTTATTGCTGGAGAATCTCAGGGATTGTTTACCAGGATTTATGGAACCGGATATGCAAGAATGGTCCAAGATAATTGATGATATGATCAAGGTTGAGAAACGTCATTGGGTAGACATAAGCGATGTAATTGAATTTGCCGTAAATGACGGATTTTGGAGGAAGGTTATTTTCAGCCCTTCTGACCTGCGCAAGCATTTTGACCGAATGAGAGGAATCATGTACAGTGAACGGAACTTGGAGGAAAGGAGATGGGAAGAGAAGAGAGATGCGGAAATGGCCCGGTCGATATTAGCAGAGGATACATATAGGGATTCCCATCCGGACGGATCTGAAGGTACCACAGCCAGACGGAGCAGGTACGGGGATTGGGACTACGAGAGCGATGAATACAAAAAGTTCTTTCGGTGATGGTCAGTCTGCACTAAGGGGGAGTTGCATGCGGAACAAGTACCTGGCAATAGTGATATGTTTGGCGATGGGCGCATTTATGACTGGCTGAAGCGATGGCCAGACCGTGCGGGTCGGCGATTATCCGCCCGGATATTCTTCATCGAAGGGAAAATGACCATTGTACAAGTTGTTGATCATGTTTGTTATATTTCATCAAGAGGTGATTGAATGCTTAAAAAGAGGATTACGCCGAGAATATCTGAGACCAACTTAGCCAAGCATATAGGCCATCATGC
>JAAYJY010000286.1 GCA_012522705.1 Syntrophomonadaceae bacterium
GATATTGCCCGAACCCACCACTAATGCCCGCTGGGGCCGATGAGCCCTTATGGCATCGATATCCGCTACCGTTTTGACCACAAAGTTGCCGGGCAGGTCATGACCCGGAACCGGCGGGACAAAAGCCCGACTGCCAGTGGCCAATATCAATCGGTCATAGGTGATCTCTTCCCTATCGGTCACCAGTCGCTTCTGCCCGATGTCGATGCGGACAACATCACGGCCCCCTAACATGACGATATTGCTGTTATGGTAATCATGCCATCGCTTGATAAAGAGCTGCTCCCGGCTGACCCATCCCGATAAGTAATCCGGCAGGGCACAGGCCGAGTATTCCGGTAATTCCTCCCTGGCCACCATGATGATCGACACATCCGGGTCGGCCTGTCGTATGGCTTCAGCCGCGCTGTTGCCGGCGGCTCCATTACCTATTACCAAGATACTAGCCATGGCGACTCCTTTCCCGATCCGGAATCATCGATCGTTTGGCCGCTGCTGCGTCCCTTGCCCCGGCCAGGGTGGTACTGATATCGCAGTATTGCAGAGCGCCGGTGGGGCATATTTCAACACAAGCCGGATGGCCCCCGCACAAGTCACAGTTTACCACCACGTCGTTAATATGATCATAAGTACAGGCTTCGAAAGGGCAAGCCACCTGGCAGGCCCGGCAGCCTATGCAGTGGTTTGATTCACGTACAGTGATCCCGGTATTCGGATCTTTATCAGCCACATTCATCAAACATACCGTCACACAGGGCGGATTGGCACACTGCTGACATATCAACGGCACATTAAAGCCCTGAGCTTCAGAGCGATATATTTTGATGCGGGCCAGTGATGGATCAAATTGTTGGCTCTTTTTGACGGCACATGCCAATTGGCACAACCCGCATCCAGTGCATTTGTCTATTTCTACCTGCAGGCGTTTATTCATAGCGCTTCTCCATCCTGGTTAAACCGGGTTCAACCCAAGTTCCACCAGTTTATCGGCGGTAGGAACCCCGGTGTCCGCATCCCACCCCCGGGTCTGGTAATACCGCCGGAGGACTTCCCGCAACTGGGCTTCGTCGAGTTTGCGGCCCCCGACCTCTTCCTCGTAGAACCGGCGGGGGAACTTGGAATCCTCTGGTTTTTCGCCTTCCCTTAAATTGAACAGCTTCATCAGGTTCCAACTGCGCTCGGCGCCCCGCATAAGTTCATCCGCATCCATCTCTAAACCAGTGAAGGCGGTATAGGCTTCAGCCAAAATGGTGGGGCCGATGCGGTGTTCGACCGGCGGTCTGATACAAACCCCCAGAGAATTGAAAAGGTTTATCAGGTTCTCCGCCCAGTAAGACATAACCGCGATGTCAGTAGTGTCGTTCTCCAGGTCTATAGCTCTAGTCTTCAAAGATTCAGGCATATCCAGAGCGTCGTACATCTTGGGGTCGAATCCGAACCGCTCCTTGCCAAACCGGTGTTTATTCTCGTTATAGCGCAAATTCTCTACCGGATTCCGGCAGCGCAGGTGGTCGCCCCCCCTTACATTGGTGAGTATGCCGAAGCTCCAGGTGGAGGTACGCCCGCGGGGATCGATCATCGGTATTTCCAGGCCCTTCACATGCATGGCGCTGCTCTCCGCCCCCTCATAATTACGGGCGGCCCGCAAAACCCCCTCCGCCAGTATCTCCCCTACGCCACGCCGATGGGCAATGTCATCCATCAGCCGCAATATAGCCTCATCATCACCGAAAGCCAGTTCATACCCCACATCATCCTTGCCAATAATGCCGCGATCGTATATTTCGATAGCCATAGCCACTGCCCCGCTGGCGCTCACCATATCGAAGCCATACCTCTGGCTCATCTCGCAGGCCTTGACGGAAGCCTCCAGGCTCATACCACAACCAGAGCCGAAAGCGGTGATCGGTGTCACCTCCATGTCCTTCATGTGTAAACCCTTGTATTTCCCCTCTTTGATCTCCACCCAATGGGCACAGGCGATGATGCATGATTGGCAGGCGATATGCCCATGGGTATGCTGATCGACCTTGCTGCGGGCGAAGTTTTCTTTCCAGTCCGGCAGGCATCCCTGACTGAAGTTGTGGGCGTTCAGCGCTTTGAAATTGCCATAGGGAATCGCAGCATTCATACTGCCGTAGCTTCTGAATGGTACAAAGAAGGGTGATGATTCTATCAATTTGCGCGCTTTCCAGGACAACTCGATAAATTTTCCCGGGTTATATGGTTTGATTCCCAGGGTACCCCGAACCACTATCGCCTTCAAATTCTTGGAACCCATGACCGCACCGAGTCCAGTCCGGGCCCAGGCATCAAAATAACTGTTTTCGATACAGGCAAAACGAACCAGGTTTTCTCCTGCCGGTCCGATAGAGGCCACCTCGCAGCCCGGATACTGCTTTTTCATAATGTCGATGGTTTCCCATGAATCCTTGCCCCAAATCCCGGCGGCGTCTTTTATTTCGGCCTTACCATCTTCGAGGTGTAGATAAACCGGTCTTTCTGCCTTTCCCTTGAATACAAGACTGTCGAAACCGGCATTCTTCAATTGGGTAGCGAAAAACATACCCGAGTTGGATGTACCGAACAATCCGGTCATAGGTGATTTGGCTGAAACCTCGGTGCGCGACGCGGTAGGGAAGGTTGAGCCCACCATGGTCCCGGCACTAAATACCAGGATGTTCTCTTTGCTCAACGGGTCGGTGCCGGTCGATACTCCATCGTACACCATCCGGGCGTTGAATCCTATCCCGCCCAAATAATCATGGCAAAACTGTGGGGACAATTTGGTCACGTGTTGCGAGTTGGTGCTTAAATCAATTTCTAAAATATTACCTGCATATCCTGTTGACTCCATTCGAGAATCCCCTCCTTGGCCGATTATATCGCTTTCTCACAGTCCCATGGTAATGTTGACTGAACATTCGTTCAGTTCCCTTCATAATATCAGACGGGGTACCTGTGTCAATCCCCTGCCCCAGTAAAGTCATACAGGCTGACCCGGTCCGCTCCTCTATAGAAACCAGCTGGCGGCAACTGGGGAGATGAGTACCGATATTGGCATATGGAAAGATATTTGTAGCTGGGATCACATTATAAACAGGGACTTGCGGAAGTGTTTTCTAAAATCGCCGCAATGACTCAAGGCGTCCAAAATCTCCAAATCGATGTTGCCAGTGGCTGTTGTCTTAATTATAACCTTGTCCCGTTCGATCTGGCATACCACATCCTGGATCAACCCGCTCATGGAGCGATCCAGACTGCGGGCGATCCTGATCAATAACCCTATCCCCTTCAAGGCGTGCTGGTCTTTAGCGGTCAAAAAGCCGCGGAAACGCACCCCGGCATATTGCCTCTTGCTGCCGAACTGGTTGCAGGACGCATAGGCACTCATCACTAATTCCCGGTGCGATAATCCATGCAGCTCAGAATTGACCAGCATATAAAACAGATGCTCGTTCTGCTGGTAGAAATTCAGGGCCGTACCCATATCATGCATCATCGCCGCTGCTTTCAACACCTTGTCATAGTCCCCGCTGATCTTGGCCAGATCCCTCAGTTGTCGGTACAAAGAGAATGATATTCTATAGATGGTGCGGGCATGGGTGACATCCAGATTATAGTTGTTAAGGTTTTTGAGCAGAGATTTCTCCAGCACATCGCCGGGCAGATTGAGGGTACGGGCGATGTAATCATAGACCAGACCTTCCCGGAGTCCATGACCGCTGATCTCCACTTCGCGAATGGCAGTATATTTAAGCAATTGGACGATGATCGTGGTAGCCCCGACTATGTTTTCCCCACGTTCACTGGATAGCCCCTTCACTGCCCGGCGCTGTTTTAGATTACGGCTACACACGTCTCTATGGATCTCCATGATATCCTGATTGCTCATGAGGTAATTATGAGTGCGCTCCAAGGGATACGACTTGCGGCGCCGGTCTATCTTGCACAGGTTGCGGAAGGTACCGCCAATGCCAATCAGCCTTATGGACTGCAGACCGGACAGCCATGGTACCTCACGGAAGACCTTCAATATCCCCTCTTGGGCCCGGCGCATATGCTCCTCTTTAATATTGTCGCCCAAACTGAATTGCTGGGTCACATTTAACGACCCCAAGGGCAGACTCACCGATTCCTTAATCTTCCCGTCCACCATCCAGGTCAGTTCGGTACTGCCCCCGCCCAGATCCATAAGCAGAGCGTCGGCAATATCCATGCTGTTGGTTACGCCTACATATCCGTAGTACGCCTCTTCTGGACCGGACAAGACCCGCACCTCAAATCCAGTCTCCTCTTTGACCCGCTGCCGGAACAGTTCCTGGTTGGCGGCACGCCGCACGGTCTCGGTGGCTACTACTATCACCTCATCCGGCTGGACTGCCTCACAATGGTTGCGAAACATGGCCAAAGCCTGCAGGGCTTTATGGATGCGGTCGGGCTTGATGGCATTGTCCACTTCCAGGCCTTGTTCCAGGCCCACAGACTCTTTTAGATCATGAATTATTTTAAAATTGCCTTGGTCCCCGAGGCGGATCAGGATCAAGCGGATTGAGTTGGAACCTATATCGATTATCACTATTTTCTTCATGTCTTTAATTTACTCCCTTGCATGGTTTAAGTTATCTGAAAACATTATAGCAGTCCCGGAAATCTATCGTATTTATGATATAGGAGGAAAACATGGCCTTGCTCTTTGACTCGGGGGTAGTTGTCTCCAAAACCCCTTTTATTGATATAATGAGGACACGCCATCTCGGAGAAAAGAGGCAGCAGGATGAAAAAGGCTTCACGCCAGACCGCCGCAGCGATAGATGTAGGAACAAATTTCGTCAGCATGATGATAGCCGAGATAACCCCGGAAGGAATGGTATCACCCCTGGAGGATGTGTGGAAACCAACCCAAATCGGACGCGACACGTTTTCAACCGGCAAAATAGAATTGTCATCCACCCAGGAACTATCCAAGACCTTGAAATCCTTCGTCCGGTTAATGAAGGATTACCGGGTAAAACATTATCAGGCGGTAGCTACCACCGGAATCCGGGAGGCTCAAAACCGGGAATACGTACTTGATCAGATCAGCCTGCGCACCGGATTGAAAGTGGAAGTCATCAACAACCTGCAGGAGCGCTTTTACGAATTCAAGTCCATGCGGGATAGCATATCAGATCTGCATACCATGTCCGAAGATGGCCTGTTGGTGGTGAGTTTGGGCATGGGAGGGACGGAAATATTTGCCTTCAACGCCGGCAGTCTTCAATATACAGAGTATGTCAAGATGGGTTCGTTGCGTTTACGTGAACTGTTGGCTGATTTGTAACGAGTAACCCTGGAGTTTTCGACCGTCCTGGAGAAATACCTGGAGAGCCGGGTCCACTGGCTCGATTCCATACAGCATGGAACCGACTTCAAATACGTTATCGGCTTGGGGGGTGAATTGACCTCCATCCTCCGGTTGGGTCAGCTTAACCAATTGACCGCCGACCGTCATTTCCTGGAACGGGAAGCCATGGAGAAGGCTTACTCGCTGATAAAGAATACCAGCCCCGAAAATATTGTCAGTCGTTACAAGATGCATCGCAACGAAGCCGAAATCCTGCTCCCCTCAGCCATCATATTTCGCCGCTTCCTCAATGCCACCCAGGCCAGTGGTATACAGGTTCCGCGGGTTTCTCTACGCCATGGTCTGCTGGCCAACATGGCTGACGAACGTTTCAACACCAGCCGCAAACACGAATATATTAATGACATTGTCTGTTCAGTGCGGTATTTAGGGCGGAAATATGGCAGCGACGAAAAGCATTCCCAACGAGTTGAAGAACTGGCTTTGAGTATCTTCGATCAGATGAAGGCGATCCACAAACTGGAAGACCGGGAGCGCCTCTACCTGCAGGTAGCCTGTATTCTCCACGATATTGGCAAATATATCAATGCCGATGGTCACGAACTTTATTCCGGCAATGTCATCCGGGCCCAGCAGATTCTTGGTTTTGCCAACCGCGAGTTGGCTATCGTGGCTAACATAGCCAGATATCACAGCCAGGTAGTGCCGGCCAAATGGCATGACAATTATACTTCCCTGGACCGGGAAGATAAGATAATGGTAAGCAAACTAGCCGCTATTCTTAAAATTGCCAATGGGCTGAATATATCCGCGGATGTATCTATACAGAAGTTGGATTTGGAGGTTACACCCAGCGACGTGGTCTTTAAGGTCAAAGCCAAAGGCGATTTTCTTCTTGATACCTGGAGCTTTTCGGCTCATGTGGATTTCTTCGAAGAAGTCTATGGGTTGAAGCCCGTATTAAAGCACAAAGGATGATAGTAATGCAGGGATACAATCTGGATACACCGGACAATTACATCAATCGGGAATTTAGTTCCCTAGCCTTTAATCTGCGGGTTTTGGAGGAGGCTCAGGACACCGATAATCCGATGTTGGAACGGGCCAAATTCGCCTCTATCGTGAGTACCAACCTGGATGAGTTCTTCATGGTCCGGGTAGCTGGAGTATGGGACCAACTACAAGCCGGATTGACCGAAACCGATGAGTCAGGTCTGTCCCCCCAACAGGTTTGGGACCAGATCTCCCGGATGGTACACCTGATGATTAAGGACCTATACAACTGCTTTAACCGCTCCTTGAAACCAGGCCTCAAAAAGCAGCAAATACAGCTGAGCCGGGGGAAAAAACTGGACCAAGCCCAGAGAGCATTTCTCGACAACTATTATTCACGCACCGTCTTCCCGGTCCTAACTCCGATGGTGGTCGACAGCAGCCGGCCTTTTCCTCTGCTATTGAACCGCAGTCTCAATATAGCCATATTGCTGGAGAACCCTGATGGTTACGGTGAACCGATCTTTGCCACCGTTCAGGTTCCTTCCGTGTTGGAACGCATGGTCAGCATCCCTTCCCCAACCTACCAGACCGCCCTGGTTTTTCTGGAAGAGATAATCAAGGAGCACCTGCCAGATCTTTTCGATGGACACCGTATTCTGACCCGGGGTTGCTTTCGCATCACTCGCAACGCCGACCTCAGCCTGGACGAGGAAGGCGCTGAAGATCTGCTGGAAGCTATCGAACAATCGGTCAAGCAGCGCAAGTGGGGTGAGGTTATCCGTCTGGAATACGAGAAAGGATTGGACCGCCGGTTGGTGCAGCGCTTGGTGGAGGAATTGGAATTGCCGGAGGGGGGGCTCTACGAAATAAGCGGTCCTCTGGACTTAAGTTTCCTGATGAAGATAGCAGCCGGTTCCGAGTACGATTACCTGCGCTATCCCCCCTTCCAACCGCAAATACCAGCCATCTTCAATACCGGAGAGGATATTTTCTCCCTGATTGCCCGGCAGGATATACTCCTCCATCACCCCTATGAATCCTTTCAGCCGGTGGTGCATCTGGCCCAGGCAGCGGCCGAAGATCCAAACGTGTTGGCCATCAAGCAGATATTGTACCGGGTGAGCGGCAACTCCCCCATCGTAGCCGCCTTGGAGCGGGCAGCTGAAAACGGCAAACAAGTGACCGTATTAGTGGAACTCAAAGCCCGATTCGATGAAGAACAAAACATCACTTGGGCCAAACGGCTGGAGAAAGCCGGCTGCCACGTCATATACGGAATACCTAGTCTGAAGGTGCACGCCAAGATGCTGCTGATAGTGCGGCAGGAGGATGACGGGATAAAACGATATCTGCATCTGGGCACTGGCAATTACAATGATGTCACCGCCCGGGCATATGAAGATTTGGGTTTGTTTACCGTCAATGCTTGCATGGGCGCGGATGCCTCCACTATCTTCAATATGTTGTCAGGCTACTCCAACCTGGGTAACCTCTACAAATTGGCAGTGGCCCCCACAACTCTGCGGCAGAACCTGTCCAGCCTGATCAACCAGGAGATCGAAAACGCCAAGAGCGGCCGTCCCGCCCGTATAATCGCCAAGGTTAATTCCCTGGTGGACAAGCCGGTGGTAAAGGAGCTCTTTACCGCTTCCCGGGCTGGGGTCAAGGTTGACCTGGTGGTTCGCGGCATCTGCAGCCTCAAGCCCAATGTACCCTTATATAGCGAAAACATCCAAGTAAGAAGCGTGGTGGGCAGATTCCTGGAACACAGCCGCATATACTACTTCTATAACGACGGCGAGGAAAGGATATTCCTGGCCAGTGCCGACCTGATGACCCGCAACCTGGACCGGCGCATAGAAATCATGTTCCCGGTAGAAGATGAAGATAATAAGCAGCGGGTCAAAGACATCCTGGAAGCTTATTTGCAGGATACGGCCAAAGCGAGGATACTTAAGAACGACGGCCGCTATTACCGGGTCGACAAGCGGGGCAAGAAATTATTCAACAGCCAGCTCTATTTCTGCCGCCTGGCCCAGCCCGGAGCATCATATAACTAAGTCCCGCCCGTCACCGATAGCAACCAAAGGAGCTGAGTCTGTGATCGATGAATTGATACTGGTCAGGCACGGCAAAGCGGAAGATCGGGGCAGGACCATCAATGACAACCACCGGACCCTGACCGACCAAGGGATTAAGGAATTCCAGCAAATCCTCCCTGGTCTGGTCAGCCTCATTGGCACGGGACAAGAAGTCCGGCTCTGGTCCAGTCCATTAAAGAGAGCGGTCCAGACCGCCGCAATGATATCCGATTCACTGGGAATCGGCACCGTTCATGAATTTAAATTTATCGGTGATGGTAACTGGAAAGCATTCTCCCGGCAGGTGGCGGGCCAGCGATTACCGGGATGTTTGATTGTGATCGGTCATCAGCCTTATTTGAGCGAATGGAGCGCATCGTTGACCGGCCTCTACCTGCCCTTTAAAAAAGGATCGGCAGCCGGATTTCGTTTAAAAACTCATAGTCCCCTGCAGGGCGACTTGTTATGGTTCCTTCAACCTAAAGCCTTTAGGCGCCTGGATTCCAAATCGGCTGAAATTCTACCGCCCCTGCTCCAATCCTAAACATCAAACCAACTGCTGCCTACGAACTCCCGCAGGATCGAATTGGGCGGGATGTTGGTGGCAGGTATAGCCCGAAAGTAACTGAGGAAGCGCAGCAGGCGGCTCGACTCGATATGCTCCGGGACATCGTTGTCAATGGCCTCCAACAAAGGTTCCGCAAATAACTTCAAGGCCGCCATCTCATAAACCAGCGAGGAATTGAACATCACATTAGCATTCTCCTGGAAGGCGAAGATATTCTTTTCTTCCGCCCGTCGCACTAAGGGCCATTGCTTAATGGTTTTGCCGGCAGGATTACCCCGGGTCCGGTGGTCGCGCACTATCCGGCGGATCAGTCGAGAGTCGGTGGTGGGGATACGGTTGCTGTAATCAACATTGAGCTGGGTAAGAGCACTGATGTAGATCTTAAATTTGTTCTTGACCGGTACGCCCCAGGTCAATTGGTCATTCAAAGCATGGATGCCTTCGATTATGATCGTTTCGTTGGCTGGAACCTTCATGGTGATGCCGTTCTCTTCCCTGCGTCCGGTCTTGAAGTTATAGATAGGGATCTCCACTTCTTCGCCTTCTATCAAGCGGGTCAGCTGCTCATTAAAAAGGTCAATATCCACTGCAGCCAGAGAATCAAAGTCATAATTGCCCTCTTCATCAATAGGGGTCATGGTCCGGTCCACAAAATAGTTGTCCATGGAGACAGACACCGGATGGTGACCGATGACCCGCAGTTGAATCAAAAGACGCTGGGCGAAGGTGGTCTTGCCTGAGGAGGAAGGACCCGCTATCAGCACCACCCGAATGCTGGGGTTATCGGATATAGTATCCGCAATATAAGCGATCTTTTTCTCATGCAGAGCTTCATTCACCCTGATCAAATCATCGATTCTATCCTGGGTGATCATATCGTTGAGAGCCGAGACATGGGGGACATGCAGCATCTCCGCCCATTCCTTGGCTTCCTGGTGGATCATGGCCAGTTTTCTCTGCTCCCGGTAGGGTTTGACAAGATCGAGGTCATCTATCTCCGGAGTCCGCAGAACCATGCCGGGAGAATGGTAGAGAAGCCTGAATTTGCCTAGTATTCCAGTCCGGTTGGCCATATAGCCGTAGGGATACTCTACATAACCGTCCAGTTCGTATACATGGGCGGCTTCCTTATCGCGATAGCGCATCAGCTGCACCTTGTCTTTCTGACCCTGATCCGTGAATATGCCCCGCACCTCATCGTTCTCCATCAGATGGCGTTTTATGGGCAGGTCTTGTTGAACGATCTGGCGCATGCGCGTTTGAATGAGATCAACCTCGATGTCAGCGCTGTGGACTTCCAGAAACTCGCAATATAACCCATTGGAAAGTGTATGTTTGATCATGAGGGTCCGGTCGGGAAACAGGTCCCGGCACGCCTTTAGCAGAACCAAAGTAGCACTGCGCCGATATATCCTCAATCCCGCCGGGCAGGTGGTGTCCACCAATTCTACATCGCAGTCGCGTCTAAAAATATAATGCAGGTCCCGTAAGGTGTTCCTGATAATAACGGCCATGATCGGATAGGCCCTGCCCTCCTGGAGGGAGGCACACAATTCGCCCACCGTAGAACCACGGGAAACTTGAAAGGAACCCACATTTTTTACAACGATATTCAATATGCCGTTAGGTGCACCAGCTGACATGTTCCATACTCCCCTCCGCTATTGATACTATTATATACGATTTGTGCCGCTGCCGATGAGGGTAATTGAATCCTGCCCCCCTCCCCCCTCACCGTTCCCAATCCTCCAGGCTGTACCAATTGTCATCAACCCGGTAGAAAACGGTGACCGACTGCCGTTCCAGCAGTTGGAGCAGACTGCTAGCGGCTATCTTAAAGGGAGACTCTTCTCCATAAACGGTCAATACTGCCTTTTGCCGCACTTCCTGGGTGGAATCCGCGAAAATGATGCTCACATCGACCGAGAACTGGTCGCCGCCCAATGCTTTAGCGGTATCACATCTTATTCGCTCGATCTGCTGCAGCTGCAGCAACAGTGGATTTACATCGATGTCAGGATGGATCAGCTGCCTGCTAATGCTATATTCGTGTTGATCAAGGGCGGTAAATAACAGGGCGATCACCCCTTCCGGATCGAGGTCCTTGGTGTGCTCGTCTATCGTACCGGAAGCCTTCCAGATCATTATCTGGTGAGCCAGATCCGTCTTACGGCTGCCGTGGGTTTTAGAATCACGGAAATGGATACAGAAGTGGCCATCGAAATCATTGTTAGCTATGGCCCCCTGCCCGTGGGGCATCCCGGCCATGGAGGCGGCGATCTTTCTCCCTTCCGGCAATACCACCAGGACCGCCCTTCTTTTCCAGGACCAGCGGCCGCCATAAGCTTCCTTCATGGCAGCGCTATCCCCTGCAGTCAAGGGCTGGGCGTCCACATGACTGCTGCCGCCCCGGCGCTGGACCTGGAAGCTGATCCCGCTGTCCACATCCACTACCACTGCATTACTACCCCGGGGAAACAGCTTGTCGACTTCCTTCCAAGGCAGGAATTCGCCATATATATCCGCATTAAGAGAAGGCGGCTGGGACTCGCCGGTGTCAGAACCCGTAAATACCCCCTTGAACAAAAGCAGGATCATCATCAGGATGAGAAGAGTGGCCCCGGTGACCGCGATCATCATCCTATGAATTCGGACATTGATTATCAAAAGAAAACCTCTTTTTAAGCATATATATTGGCTCAGGAGGCTTAAATATGCGTCCAATTCTATATTTGCGAGGTCCCTTTCCTCAGGGGATCATCTATACGGCAGCCAGTGCGGTCTAATCACCTTTACCGGGAGGTAGCCTGTAATTCAGCCGCCAGGGCGGAACGGATCTCTTCCATCAAGTTATTGACCTCGGCTTCGGTAAGGGTTCGATCCGCCGATTGAAAAGTCATCTTAAAAGCCAAACTCTTGCTGCCGGCCGCCACCTGTTCACCAGCATATACATCGAAGACAGACACAGCCCGAAGTAGTTGTCCGCCCCTCTGGCGGATGACGGCTTCAACCTCCCGAGCCGGCAATCCTTCCCGGACGACGATAGCAATATCTCTCTCCGCCGCCGGATAACGGGAAATATTTTCGGTCATGACCTTAAGCCGGGAGAGCTCAAACAGTATGCCCACATCCAGTTCCATGGCGCAGGCTCGGGGCTTGATATCGAAATTTTGTCTTACCAGTGGATGAATTTCTCCCAGTACTCCGATCAGAGTATTCCTGTAGCGCAACCAGGCGGAACGACCCGGGTGGTAACTGGGATCCTGACACTCGATCCACTCAACCTCTTCAATTCCGACGCTTTCCAGCAGAGCCTCCGCGATCCCTTTCAGGTAGTAGAAGTCCATCTCCACCGCGGACTTGAACCAACCGGGCTCCGTCCGCCCGGCCACTACCACCGCCACCTTCAGCGCTTCTTCCGGCTGTTCCGGCGGGCGGGGATAAAACACCGAGCCCATCTCAAAAAAGGCCAGGTTATTGTTCTTGCGGGCCAGGTTGCGGCTAACTGTCTCCAATAGCCCTGGCAGCATCAGGGTGCGCATGGTGCTCTGTTCTTCAGATAGCGGGTTGGACACCACTACCGCTTCCCGCAGCGGATTATCCGGTTCCAAGCGCAGGAGATCAAACCACCTTGGGGGCACAAAACTATAGGTGACGGCTTCGTAAAACCAGGCGGCCATAAAACGGCCCAAACGATCGCGGAAACTCTGTAATTCGGTCAAGCCTCCCTGGGTAACGGTTCCGCAGGGGCGTTGAGCGGGTATGTTCTCATAACCATGCAGACGGGCCACTTCTTCTATGAGGTCCACCTCCTGGCTGATATCGGGCCGGTAGGACGGCACTCTTACCAGCAGGTCTCCGGATTGTTCCACATAGGAGAATCGTAAACTGGCTATATATCCGCTCACCTGTCCACTGCTTAATTCGGTTCCCAGCAGGTAATTTACCCGGGCCGGCCTCAGCAAAACCGTTTTTTCAGCTATCGTTTGAGGATAACAATCGGCTACCCCGGATACCACTTCGGCATCGGCCAGTTCCTGCAACAGACGAGCAGCGCGGTTGACCGCAAATACAACCCCGTTTACATCGGTTCCCTTTTCAAACCGGATGGAGGAATCACTGCGCAAACCCACCAGGCGTGACGTTTTGCGAATCCCTATGTTTTCAAAATAGGCGGACTCTAACAGGACCGTGACCGTATCATCGCTGATCTCGGTATTCGCCCCGCCCATTATGCCAGCCAGGGCTACCGGCCGGCCGTTATCGGTTATTAGCAGAGACTCGTCATTCAGTTCCCGGTCCACTCCATCCAGGGTAGTGATATGTTCCCCCTCCTGGGCTCTACGGACCAGGATGGTCTTGGCCGGGCTCAGCAGGTCGTAATCAAAGGCGTGCAGGGGCTGGTTGCATTCCAACATCACATAATTGGTGACATCGACAACATTGTTTATGGGACGTACCCCACAGCTCAGCAAACGAGCCTGCATCCAGTCCGGAGAAGGTTTGAGCCTGACATTCTTCACCAGCCGGGCGGTGTAACGGGGACAAAGGTCAGGAGCGATTATCTCTACCGTGATATAATCATCGATCGTTTCACTGTTCTCATGAAGTTCAACCGGCGGCCTGGACAGCTCATTGCCGGTCAATGCCGCCACCTCCCGGGCCAGGTTGATCATTCCCAAACAGTCGCCCCGGTTGGGAGTAAGGTCCAAACCCAAAACCTTATCATCGCCCACCTGCTCCACCCCTTCTATGGCTATCCCGGCCATGGTCAGGCGATGCGCCAATTCTTCCGCACTCCAAGGGAAATCAATATAGTCTTTAAGCCAATCAATGGATGCATGCATACCGCCACCCCCTAAAATTGTTTCAAAAAGCGCGTGTCGTTATCGAACAGCAGGCGCATGTCGTTTATCTGGTACTTGAGCATGGCGATGCGCTCGATGCCCATCCCGAATGCGAATCCAGTATGTTTCTCCGCATCATAACCACCATATTCCAGCACCCGCGGATGGACCATGCCGGCCCCTAGTATCTCCAACCAACCGGTCTGTCCGCACACCCGACACCCTTCCCCGCCGCAATTGACGCAGGAGATGTCCATCTCGGCACTTGGTTCGGTGAAGGGGAAAAAACTGGGCCGGTAACGCACCTTCACCTCAGCACCGAATATCTGCCGGGCAAAGAGCATCAACATGGCTTTAAGGTTGGCAAAAGTGATGTGCTCATCGATCAGCAGCCCTTCTACCTGGTGGAACATGGGTGAATGGGTGGCATCATCGTCTTTGCGATATACCCGACCGGGCACAATGATCTTTACCGGCAGCTGCGGCGCCATCTTTTCCATGACGCGAACCTGTACTGGTGAGGTATGGGTGCGCAGCAGCATGTCCCGGGTGATGTAGAAGGTGTCCTGCATATCCCGAGCCGGATGATCGCGGGGAACATTGAGGGCTTCAAAATTGTAATATTCCATCTCGACCTCGGGGCCCTCCGCCACCGTAAACCCCAGGCAAGTAAATATGGTTCTGATCTGGTCGTTCACCTGGCTGATCGGATGCTGACCTCCAGACTTCCCGGGCCGGCCGGGCAGGGTGATGTCCAACCGTTCACTCTGCAGCGCCAGTTCCAATTGTCTGGCCTTCAATTGCCTTTGCTTATCCTCGATTAGTTGTTCCAGCCCGTCCTTAACCTCATTGGCCAACCGTCCCACCTCTACCTTTTGCCCTGGGTCCAGTTCCTTGAGCCCCCTCAATACCTGGGTGATCTCTCCCTTGCGCCCCAGTATCCGTACCCGTATCTCGGTAAGGGTTTCGAAATCCTGAGCTCGATCAATGTTTTGCCGGGTTTCCTCTTTGATTCTGTTTAACGTATCAATCATATCTTGACCCCCTGTCCAACTACTGTTTCAAAATCACTGCCACTTAAATTCTCAAAGTTCCAGGCCTTTGCTGGCTCAGAAAACCAAAAACGCCTCCGCCCCAAGGGACGAAAGCCTTCCGTGGTACCACCCTATTTAATCGGATCGCTCCGATTCACTTCATGCCGTTAACGGCGGCCTCCGGTCAGACCTACTGCTATTTCAGCCTACAGCTCCCAGGTGAATTCTCCTGCCCTATTCCTGGCCGTACTTGCAGTCTCAGGTACAGCCTCCCTGTAAGTTAGACGACAGGCTACTGGTCCTGATCATCACTATATTATTCAGTTGGTGAGTAACTTTTTATATAGAAGATAATATATGATACAGCCGGAAGTTTCGAAAAGGTGCCAAAAATGTTCAACTTCATCGTGCATAAGCGGGGAAACCTCCGAATTATTTACCGTGGAACTGAATGTTGCGGCAAGTGTGTCCTTAGTGCTCTCTACCTTCCTGACGCTGTCGGCGTGCTTCCGCAGTAATTATAGCACAGGCCGCCGCCACATTCAAAGACTCAACTTCGGGTTCAACCGGAATGTTTATTGTGGCTTTACTTAGCGCTTTCAGTTCCCAGCTTACACCATGGCCCTCGCTGCCCAAGATGATGATGGTGGGGACCTTGAAATCCTCATCATAGTATGGCCGCCCATCCTCGGCATCGGTAACAACGACTGAATAACCAGACTGCTGCAGGGCAACGATTTCAGCGGTGCCGGCCTCCGGGAGGACCGGCAGGTTGAGGATGGCTCCCATGGTGGAACGCACTACCTTAGGGTTGTAGAGGTCTACGCAGCCGCGCGACATAATTACCCCGTTTACACCCAGAGCCCAGCAAGTCCTGAGGATGCTGCCCAGATTGCCGGGGTCCGAAACGCGATCCAGATAAATCAGCAAACTATCGCCGGCAGTCACCTGCTCCCATGACCATTGGGGTTTCCGGACTATAGCTGCGATACCTTGTGGATTCTCGGTGGCACAGATTTGTCTCATCAGTCTCGGCTCCACCAGCACGATCTTATCCGCCGACAACCGATCCCAGTCAACTTCCTTGCTGCTGCCTTCAGTGGCTATTATGGCTGCTATCAACTCCGGCCGCCCCAAAACTTCATGGACCGAACGCCATCCCTCCACCAGGAACATGCCGGTGGCCTCACGATACTTTCTGACCTTCAAACTCGAAGCCAGCTTTATAGCCTTGTTTTCAGAGGAGCTTATCAGCTGCAAGTCTTCACCCTCTTAATATATCCTATGGCCGCTTCCGGCCTTATGTATGGCTTCATGTCCAATTTTTGACCGCCAATCGTTCAGACAGCTCCGTTA
>JAAYJY010000287.1 GCA_012522705.1 Syntrophomonadaceae bacterium
AAGGCATGATCTATCAGCCTGAAAAAGATGTCTTCATTTGTCCCAATCAGAAGTCTCTTCCCTTTCATCACTTGGTATGTCAGAAAAGCACAGGCAAATATCTACGTTGCTACCAGGCATCGCGCGAGGACTGTGATGCCTGCTCTCGTAGGCAAGAGTGCCTCGGCAAGGGCGTTAGACGAAGACGGATTCTCGCAAGTGGATATTATCCAGCATTTTACCGCGGCAGGATGCGAATGCAAGAGAATCCGGATCAGGCGCGCTACTACCTCAAACTCAGGCAAATCTGGATTGAGGGGCGGTTCTCCGTCTTGAAGCGGGAACATAAGCTATCCCGACTACAAAAGAGAGGCCTTATCAAAGCAAAAGAGGAGTGCATCTTGGCCTGTCTGGCAAATAACCTGAAGAAGGTGGCGGATATCATGGCCTCAAGGTCATTTGCGGTCATTTATTTCCTCACCAATTTTCGACCGACACGAAAATATCGTCGACCTTCAACCTCTTTCGCTTTGCAATGTTGACTTTGTCAACAGGTCGGATCCTTGACAGTACCGAACAGCATGACCTACGACAGGCAAGCGCAAATGAATTATGAACACTGCTATGTCACTCGACGGCCGCCAACAGCGGCTTAAGGTAGCGCAGTCAACAAGCAGGAGGAGGTGCACTCACCTCCTCCTTGCCATTATCGTTCTCCACACTTTATCCCTTCGCGGTAAATCCAAGTATTCCCATAGACTGCTCACAAAGCAATAGCTACTAATTCATCTTTTCTACATACTCCCCTAAATGCGAATATCTTTTGTTTCTTATAGTAGAAGTCATGTCGACAAGTTCCTGCTATAACATTTACAGGTATATTTTCTGACGTTCAACAAGGTCTGAAAGCAGTGGATTGCTTTCAAAGTATTCCAAATATACGCCCTTCTCTCCAAGCCTCCGGGCGGCAGATATACCAGCCTTTTCCTCAGCATGATAGTCGGATCCGCCGGATAAAACATCCAGGCGCTGCCCGTAACGGTTTCTCACTTCGTCCTCAATCTGCTGTGGGGTCAAGGTACCGTTGTAGCTTGTCTTGTTGTAGGGATAGCACGCTTCTATCCCATCCAGTCCTGCGTCAATCAGAGAGTCAATATAAGCGGTGCGAGTAACAAAGGTTCCACATTCCTGCACCGGACTTTCCGTAATCAGGTAAGGGTGGGCCAAAATGGCAAACCCACCGGCTTTATGTATCCCCTCAATGATATCGGCAGGGTGGGGCTTGTGTCGCTTTACAGATAAGGCGGGCGTGTTTTTGACTAGTAGTTTGGCCTTGCTCCAATCTTCGGCATATCCTTTGCGAGCCATCGCTTCAAAGATATATTTACGCTGAACCTGCTTTTCACTGCGTTGCCCATCAAGAAGAATATCCTCTTCCCAACTGACGTGCATCTCCTGCTCTTTCAGCAAATCGCAAAGCTTATGGTAGCCCTCTACTTTGCTTTGGATACTATTTTCATACTCGCGCTGGAAAAAAGGGTCCCGCCAATCGCAGCCTAGCGCAATAATATGCACATCCTCCACGTCAGTGTCGCACGAAAACTCAATACCCGGCAGTACGACGATACCTTTCAATTCAGCGTATTCCGCTAGCGGCATCTCTGCGCCGTCCACCAGAATAGTGTTCGGGGCAATGATGTCGTGATCGGTGATGGCTAGGATCTTTATTCCTGCGGACACAGCATTGTCGATGAGAGCCCGGGGCGAATCCTTGCCATCACTCCGGGTGGTGTGGGTATGTAGGTCACAGGGATATGCGGCCCTATACAAAGCCTCACCTCGCTTTCCGTGCCATATACCGCCCTTTTGTGCCAAACAGTGCGATATGTTCTTTGACCATTTCACGGATTGCCCTTTCCACATGGGCGTCCAACCGCAGGGGATCGGTTTCCTGGGAGCGCCGCACCAAGAATTCCCGAGCTGAGCAAAGATACGTCTGCTTCAGCGCAGTGGAAATGTTGATTTTGGACGCACCCATTTCAATCAGCTTCAGGAAAGCTTCTGCGGACAAACCGGTTCCGCCGTGGATGACCATTGGCAAGGGTACCACCTTCCGGATGGCGCGGAACCGCTCATAATCCAGTTCGGGTGTTCCGCGGTACAGTCCGTGCGCAGTACCGATGGCAGGCGCAAAGATGTCAATCCCGCTTTCGTGCGCGTAGACGGCCGCATCCGCCACATTGACCAAATGTGCTTCGTTAAGACTGACATTAATCTGATCTTCAACACCGCCCACGGCTCCAAGCTCACCTTCTACACTTACACCTTTATTTCGGGCATAATCAGCCACTTGGCGCGTCAAAGCGATGTTTTCATGTAGAGGCAGGTGAGAAGCGTCCAGCATCACAGAGGTCCAACCCGCGTCCACGCACGCAATGGCCAAAGCCGGTTCCCGGCAGTGATCCAGGTGAATGGCGACAGGAACTTTAGCATTGGTGCCGAGAATACGCAAAACCCCCGCCAAGTATTCCACACCTATCTGCTGTACGGTGCTCACGGATGTTTGCAAAATTACTGGCGCCGCCAATTCCTCGCTAGCCCGAACCACTGCCCGCGCTGTCAGTTCATTTAGAATATTGAAAGCACCTATGGCATAACCCTTTTCTGTGGCGATTTCCATGATCTCTCTCGTCGTTACAAGTGGCATGGTTACCCCTTTCAGTATAATCTTTGAGCATTACATGAATATTCGCACTCGGACAACGAGTATTGTCTGCTGGGAGCAGGTGGCTCAACCTATTTGGAATATTCCATCCTCAGTTTTATCTTGTCCGCCTTAAACAGTACCCTAGCGCACTCAATCGGCTTGTCTCCATGGGTGTATACCAGGTTTTCAAACAGGAGCAGGGGGCTGTTCCGCTTGGTATCGAGCAGAGCGGCTTCCTCCGCCGTAGCCTTGACCGACTCCAGTGTTTCCACCCGGCGTATTATTTCCTGACGGTAAATATTCTGTTGGATATCGCACAGTTGCATTTCGACTAGGTCTTGGCTTTCCAGATTGGGGCAGACTGCCTGCGGAATAAAAGAAGTATGGATACTGAAAGGACTGTTTTCGAGATATCTCAACCGCTTGATCTCGTACATTGGAGTGTTGGACGGAACTTCTAACTTCTCAGTGACCCAGTTGGGGGCGATGATTATTGACACATATAGCAACTGTGTGCTGGTTTTATAGCCCATAGTTTCCAACTGCTCGCGTATTCCCATTTGGGACAGCGGGCGACTGATGATCTTGGGTTCTGCCACAAAAGTTCCCTTGCCAGGAACGCGGTATAGAAGCCCGTCAAATACCAAGCGGTTTAGGACCCCTCTCACAGTCATCCGACTGATGCCGTATTTCGCACTCAGCTCGTTTTCAGAGGGAATTGCGGCGTTGACGTGCCAGTCCTGGTCTTTTATTTTATTGCGCACGATTTGCTCAAATTGAACATGTAATGGTATTGGGCTGTTTCTATCCAGCAATAGAATCCATCCTTCCTAAACTGACAGTAAGAGTCACCTTTGACAAAAACATGTACCAACTACCGTAGTAAACTATCAATATTCTGCATCAGACAGTAAATATGTACAAGTTCAGCCGTTGGCCGTACCAATGGCTCAGGCTTCGATCCGATCCAAAAGTGGAAGCAGAGAGCTCCCTCCTTCGGTGAAACCGACGCCGAATAAGTCCGAGATCGTCGCCCAGATGTCGGCAAGCGTTTTGCGTGTACCCAGAGGGCGGGGTCGGTACATAGGGCTATAAAAAAGACATGGAGTCATCTCGCGAGTGTGCAAGCCTCCTCCCAGGTAAGGGTCGTTACCATGGTCTCCTGTCAGCAGAAAAGCGCCCTTGTCGCCCACCAGCTCTAGCAGAGCCGGTATCTCTGTGTCTATCTGTTCCAGCAAATCGGCCCAGCGCAAAATATCCTGCGCATGGCCAGACAAATCCGTTTCCTGGATATTGGCGATGATCAGGAATTCTGGCTGCTGCACTGCGCAGCGCCGGATACACTCGAATATTTTTCCCGAATCCACCATGGGATAAGAGAACGCATTTTCGCATTCGCAATGTACCACGTCGGCCGCCTTACCAATCAGGTAAACCGGCACGCCTGATCTGGCCACCAGTGTGGGGCACTGGCCGTCCAAATTTAGCGGTAACCCCAGGTGACGCAGGGAAACCTGTTCACCAAGTTTGCACAACTGGGGGGTATCCACCCCGGTTCCTCCTGTTTCCCGGCAAATCATTGCGTTTTTGATGGCGTCAAATCCGTACTTGTCGCTGGCTACTACGATGACTCGGGTGACAGGCACGCACTGCCGCACCAACTTGGCCACCTCCATCACCTCGTCCAGAACCACGTCTCGCAGACTGGCGGTCACGTTCAGGCTCAATCCGGGGGCAGCCTCCATGCAATCAGCCACAGCGATGTGGCCGTCCACCAGCAAAGGTCCGTCTATACCAGGAAAGGGCTGTACGTTTCGGCCGGCCTTCCGCAAATGGCGCAAGACAATGTGACCTAATTGACGGATGGTCATTCTGTTGGGTTGCAGTAGGCCGTTTCCCATCAGGATTTGGTGACCTATGTATGTG
>JAAYJY010000288.1 GCA_012522705.1 Syntrophomonadaceae bacterium
AACCGGTCATAATCTCCCTTGCGGGTGGTGTCGGCCATTCCAGGTCAAAGCGGGAACGCCGATTTGCCTGGCCCAATATTGAGGTCAGAGGATAGGTTCGGCCGGGATGGAAAAGATAAGTGAAGATATTATGAACAAAATCATCGAGCTTCTGGTAGAATAAAGAAGGATTTATAATAATAATTTCGAAATGAGTAAACCAGCGTCGGGGTGTAGCGATTTGGAGATCATACTGGCCAGCAAAGCAGGGTTTTGTGCTGGGGTCAGGAGAGCATACAAGATGACTGAAGAGGCCGGCCACGATGATGACCGCTGGTCTACTTTGGGACCATTGGTTCACAACGACCAAGTGGTGCGCTATTTTGAAAGCCAGGGCATTGCCCCGGTGGAGAACCTGGATGGAATAGCTGAGGGTGGGATAATAATCAGGACCCATGGGGTGCCCCCGGAAGTGATAGACCAGGCCCGAGCTATGAACCTCAAGGTGAAAGATGCCACATGTCCGTTGGTGCGCAGGGTTCATGAAGCGACGCAATTACTAATCCAAGAGGATTATGATATAATTGTATTCGGAGATTCGGAACACCCAGAGGTAAAAGGAATAATTGGTTATTGCCCAGCAGGTCGAGGGACTGTGGTAGCCGATGTCGAACAGGCCCGCCAGTTACCTGGAACGGGAAGAAAACTGGGTATAATATCACAGACTACCAAAGATGAGGAACAATTCTACCAGACCGCCGCGGCACTACTACACTTGGCCCCGGAAGTGAGAATAATAAACACTATTTGTAAAGCAACCCGGCAGAGGCAGGAGGCGGCCCGGGAATTGGCCCAAAGGGTAGACTTGATGCTGATCATCGGTGATCAGCACAGTTCAAATACCAAAACCCTGACTCAGGAATGTCAGAAGACTGGAGTGCGAACCTGGCAGATACAGTCCGTTGCTGATATAGATGCGGATGCTCTAGCAGGCGCAAAAACTGTAGGCATAACTGCAGGGGCATCCACTCCGGACTGGATTATTAAGGAGGTATTGGATAGGATGACGGAGTTTGGTGACGGTGCTCCCCAGGAGCAACAGGAGGTAACACCAGTTACAGGTAACGAGACCAGGGAAAATGGTGACAATACCAAGGAAGAAAATTTTGCCCGCATGGAAGCCGAAATGGCAGACCTGGCTATACCCAACCGCGGTGATATCGTTACGGGGAAGGTCATCCAGGTGCTGGACGATGAGGTCATGGTGGATGTAGGCGGTAAATCCGAGGGGATAATACCGTTGCGGGAGATGACCGTAAAAGATGCCAATTCTGCCAAGGAATTGGTTAAAATAGGCGACGAACTGGAAGTGTTGGTTCTAAGATGGGACGATGATGGTACCATCCTGCTTTCCAAGAAGAAGGTAGATTCAAAACGAGCCATGGACAAGTTGGAAGAGGATTTCAACGAGGGCCGGGTGATAGATGGCACGGTTACCAGCAGTGTCAAGGGCGGACTGCTGGTCGACGTCGGGGTAGTGGCGTTTCTGCCAGCATCCCATGTTGAAGATGGCTATGTGAAAAACCTGGATGAATACATCGGCAATACCTACCAGTTTAATATTATCGAATTTAATCGCCATAAGAAGCGGGGTTCGCAGATAGTAGTGTCCCGCAAGAAACTGGTGGAAGAGGAGCGGGCCCGGCAGAGGGAAGAGTTCTGGGCCAGCATCGAGGAAGGCCAGACTGTCCTGGGCCGGGCCAAGCGGATAGTGGATTATGGGGTTTTTGTCGATCTGGGCGGTTTTGAGGGATTGCTGCATGTGTCCGAGATGGACCATATCAGGATAAGTCATCCCGCTGACGTGGTGAAAGAGGGCGAAGAGATCGAGGTCCATATTTTAGGCCTGGACCGCGAACAGCAGAGGGTTTCGCTGAGCCGTAAGAAACTGCTGAAGAGTCCCTGGGAGCAGGTGGTCGAGAAATACCAGGAAGGTGACATCATTGATGGTACGGTGGTGAGGATAGCCCCGTTCGGAGCTTTTGTGGAGATACAGCCTGGTGTGGACGGTTTGGTCCACATATCCCAATTGGCCAATCGGCGGGTGGAAAAACCCCAGGATGTGGTTAGTGTCAACCAACCGGTCAAAGTCAAGATCCTCAGTATCGACCCTCAGGAGAAGCGCATCGGCTTGTCGATCCGTGAAGTAACCCAGGACTTGGAAGATGCCGAGCTTCAAGAGTATTTGGAAGAGCAAGAACCCAAGCAGGCAGTCGAGCCCGCTGAAGATGTTGTTGAAGATATTAGCCAGCCCGAGGCAGCGGAGCCGGACGAGCAGCAATAGCTTACCCAGGAGGCGAACCGATGCCTATATTCGATTTTAAATGCCGTCAATGCGGACATAAATTCGATGTGATGATTCCCGCATTAGAAAAGAACAAGGTAGGCTGCCCCCAGTGCGGCGCCGCTAATCCTACCCAACTGTTGGCTCCTTTCAACACCTCCCGGCCCGGGCCGGGAGTAAGGAAGCCAAAGCCGGCCCCGGATGGATGCAATGGATGCGCAGTCGCCGGGACAGGCGGCTGAGGGTTAAAGATATAGGCTGCCGGGTGGCAGCCTTTTTGTCGGGGTGGAGATCTGGATGTCAATAGGGGCTGAGGAGCTGAAAATCGTAGAAAAAGAGATGAATACCAGCGGCGTGATTTTGGCCGGGGGCAAAAGTTCCCGGATGAAATTCAACAAGGCATTTGCCCAGATCGGCGACCGGCCGGTTATCAACATAATTGTCGATAAATTCGCCTCGGTTTTCAGTGAGATCATATTAATAAGTAACGAGACAGATCTGTACACCCACCTTGGCGTGCCAGTCTATGCTGATATATATCCGCATATGGGCCCGGTGGCCGGGATCCATTCCGGCCTTTATCACTGCAGTCATGATAGTGCCTTCGTGATGGGGTGCGATGTGCCTTTCATGAACATGGATCTGGTCCGGATGATGATCTCCAGATTGAATGGCTATGATAGTGTGGTCCCCCGTCTAGATCAGCATCTGCAACCGCTGGCCGCGGTATACAGCCGCAGATGCCTGCCGGTCCTGACCAGCTGCCTGGAAAGCAAACGGGTCAAATTAATTCGCATCTTTGATGAACTCAACAGTTTGGAGATCGATCGAAGTGAAATAGAAAAGTTTGGGGTAGCCGAAGAGATGTTCCTCAATGTCAATGATATCGAGGCATTGAATCTGGCCACCCAGATAGCGGGGAGGTATTGAGATAAGATACCAGCGCAAGAATGATCACTTGGTACTATCGGCAAAAACCCCCGATGGACCGTTATCAAACGGATTCGAGGACATCATCCTGATGCCCGATGCGGTTCCGGAACTAGCCTGGCAGGATGTCGATCTGCAAACTATTTTCTTGGGCAAGAGCCTGCGCTATCCGGTACTGATCAATGCTCTGACAGGAGGCACCGAATCTGCCTATGAGATAAACAAGACCCTGGCAGTAGCCGCCAGCCGTTTCGGCTTGGCCATGGCGGTGGGGTCGATGACCATCGCCCTGGAAGAAACCGCGCTGCTGAATAGTTTTACGGTGGCCCGGGATGCGAATCCCAACGGTGTTATTATTGCCAATTGCGGGGCCGGTCTGGAGGCTGCCAAGGCCTGTCAATTGGTCGATCTGATTGCTGCCGATGCTCTGCAGGTGCATCTCAATGTGGCTCAGGAATTGGCCATGGCCGAAGGGGATCGCGATTTCCGGGGTATTCTTGACAACGTAGCCCGAATTGCGGAAGATTGCCCGGTGCCGGTTATCGCCAAAGAGGTCGGGTTTGGATTAAGCTATGAGGCGGCCGCTAAACTGTACCGGACTGGAATCCGGATAATCGACAATGGCGGCAGTGGCGGGACCAACTTTATCGCTATCGAGCATCAACGCGCCGGCAATTTTGAGCGGCCGCTTTATGAATGGGGCATTCCTACTG
>JAAYJY010000289.1 GCA_012522705.1 Syntrophomonadaceae bacterium
CCTCCCGGATATTGTCCACCCGATCCAGTACCTCGAACAGGTCATCCACATTGATAATTTCGTATACCCGACAAAAAACCGGCACTGCGAAGGGATCTGTAGAAGACCCCTTTTCCAGTTTGGTATGAGCGGTCTGAGCAATGTTGGTCACCAGCCACTGTCCCAGTTGATCGCGACAAACCGAGAATTGATATTCACTGCGGTAGACCTCTCGTTCGTAAACGGTCAGGGAATAAGCCGACAAACCCAGGTTGTTGTGGGAACCACAGATTTCCTCGACCCTGCCTTCCAGCAACATGGTCCCCGGTTTGATAGCCAGGTTGATCTGCTGCAACAAGGCCCCCTGGGATAAGCTGCCCTCGTCTACTATCGAGAACAGGTAGTTGAAATCCTGGCAGCGCAGGGCGTGGAAAAAGCTGTTAACCAACTGGCGCGGCGCTAACCGGGGAGAAAGCTTGCGCAACAGCGTAGTGATACTGTTGTCCTCGTCCTTCAAGTCCTCATCCAGGTACTTTTGGTATAGAAATCGGCCTAGGGCGGGGCGGCTCATAAACCGGACGTTAAATTCATAAGCATCGGCCACCAACATACAGGTCTCTCCATAATCTACCTCCACCAAGTCCGACTGATTATCGCGGTCTTGTTCATATTGTTCTTGCTGCATATCTTCGATCACAAAAAAACTGTGGACTCCATCGGGGCTGAAGGCCAGAAAGAAACACTCCACATACAGCCGGCCATCCCGTCTTTGCCAGGCCACATCCACGGTCATGCGGCCGGTATTGCGGCTGGTGCTGGCAAAGGCGCGGTAAAAGCCGCCTCCCACCAACGGCGGGAAATGGGGTTCTAAACCAGCCAATTTATACTTGGCCAGAGCACGGGTACAGATCAGGTCGAATTCCCGGCCGTATTCCAACTTGACTAGCTGAAAAAAGTTGACCATGAACTGGTTGTGAAAAGAAGAAAGACCTTCGATGACTTCAGCCCGGATATCATAGGGGATATCCTCAATGATCTCCAGTATCGACAAGCACCCCTCGTTGGTCTTGATATACCTGGCTATATCCTCGGCCAGGGGTTTGAGCATGGCCCGGGGAACATTCTGTTTGTTTTTCATGAAAATACCTCATATAGCGGAGCACCAAAATCATTATTCTTAATTTATCATTTTGCCGCCATGAAGGCAATTTTCTTGTATCACCATAATCAGGTCAGTCTGTAAACATTAAACCAGCTATAATAATCGAATTTGTGACAAAAGATAAAGCAAAGGAGGGATTGATATAAAATGAAGAGACGTTTTCAGGTAATGGGCAAAAGTGGATTCAATTTCAAATCTATGTATTGGCCGGTCGCATTTATCAATGGCCTGTTTTTTGGAGGGCTGGCCCTGCGAAAGATAAGGCAGTACTGGGAAGGCGGGCCTATGGATTAACCGCCCCCCTCCTTTACTAAATTTTAAAGGATAGATGTGCCGGCAAAGCTACATCTATCCTTTTTCTGAGTAGCAGCCCTATTGGGATCCGAGGGTTAGAGTGTCTTTTAGAGTCAAACTAGCCAGATCATGGGCTTGCACCAGATCCCCCGACAAGGTGTAGAGATCATCGCCGATGTACAAGGCCCGTTCAATATTTTTGCGGCTGCGGTACCAGCTGTCCCCGGCCGCCTGATAATCCTGGGGACTGAGGTGGGTGATACGGCCTCGCAACTGCAGGCCGTTGTCCAGATCAATATCATAAACATACAGACCTTGGAACCTGAAACTTCCGTAAGCCGGGAAGGGCTGGGCACCGGGAGTGACCGTCGAACCCTGCACTTCCATGACCGTGACCGGGAAAGCCAGCAGGTTGCGGGGAGCGGAGAACAATAGGGCTTTATGGTTGTGCAGCAGCTCGGAATCGGTACCGCGGTCACCGATCAAGACCTTGCTCATTTCGATCGGATTGGCGACATCGCTAACATCGAAGATAGCCACCTTCATACCCTGATAGTAAGCCTGGCTCTGGTCGCCCCAGGTCTTGAGTTCAATGGTGTCCTTGCCGAAGCCAATAATATGGTTTTCATCGAAGGGATGCAGGTAATCGCTGTAGCCCGGGATCTTTAGTTTGCCCAGGATTTGTGGGCTGGCTGGATTGCTCAAATCCAGCACGAAGAATGGATCCACATTCTTGAAAGTCACCATATAAGCCCGGTCGCCCATAAAACGAGTCGAATAAATACTTTCCCCCGGGGCTATGTTCTCCAGGCGGCCAGCTATCTGCAGGTTGTCGTCAAGGATATAGACGTTGTTGGAAGAAGTGTACTGGTCGGTTCGCCATTCCTCGCCACGGGTGGTGGCGATACGGAAATAGCCTTCATGCTCATCCATGGAGAATTGATTCAGTATTCGCCCCGGCACCTGGCCAGACCCGAAATACCTGACCCCGCCCGGCAGCAGTCCAAACTTGTAAACCGTGGTGTTACTTTCGGCGGGACGGTCTGGGGCTATCTCGCCAATCATGGGTCTTATCATATAATCATGTTTTTGTACCGCCACATATAGATTTTCATTGGAAGCATAGACTTCCTGTCCACTGCCCAGGTAGGTGCTGATTTCGGCTGCAGCCCCCGGCTTATCAAGGTTCACGGCGGCCACCATAAGATAATTGGGATTGATGCGGTCCGGGAAGTATCTGATATCTTCGTACTTCTCTGCCACATACTCCTGGCCCTGCACGGTATCGCGCCACACCGGCGGGTCTATGGGCCGCTCTTGGATGCGGTAATAGTTGATGTTTTTGTTGCTCAGCAGGTAAAAGGATGAACCCACCTTGCGGGAGGAGAGATAATTGCCCTCCAAATCCAACTGGCGCACCTCGGAAGGCCGACTGCGGTCGGTAATATCATAGATGATGGCCCGGGTCAGCTGGCTGGAATATATGGGCGGGTAAATCCGGGATTGTATTTGATTGTTCTCATAGTAGGGCATGGGGTAGGGTTCCGGATTGATACGGTTTCCTACCACTATAAGCCGGTCTCCATCCACATACAGTTCAGATGGCGTGAAACCGCGGTCACTGAAACCTATAGCGGCGGTCAGGGCCATGTCTGCGGCCGGCTGCGCCCTGATTATATTTATCCGTTCCTCATTGACCTGGTATATATAGAGTCCGTCCGTCTTTACCAAATCGCCTTCATCCACTCCGGCCACCTGCAGATTGGTGGCCGAGAAATCCATGTCATCAGCGGGCGCACCGGCCGCCTGCGGGACGACTGCCTGATTGGACTCCTTGACTGCCATGCTGTCAATCATCACCCGCCCATAAAGGTTACTATAACCCTGGGCTTTCTCCAGGAGTTCAACCAGATTCTCATAACTGCCCACCACCGGCAATTCGGCCTGGGCAGATGCCTGGGATGGGTTTAGTCCGCCCCGGCCACCGATCAGGCCCACCGCCATGAAAAATAACGCCACCAACATTCCCGCCAGAGGAATTCTCCATTTGCCGGCCGGTAATCCCATAATTCAATCCCTCCTCGTGCATCTTCTTTATTTTAGTACGGCAACGATCACCAGATGCTTTCAGTTAAAAACAGTGGGGAGAAGGGTTTTTCATCAGCTGGACTCACCCTTGACCTTTCGGGGGAGCATAAAATGGCACCATCAGCCGGGTTAGCCTGATCATGGTGACGATGCGGGGCATTGTCCACCAAGCCGTGTACGTCTTCTGGATCATCAGTAGTTGTAAGCCTGCCTCAACTCCCCGTTAACCTTACCTTAATAAATGGTTCCGGTCGGTGGTCATGACCACTGCCCAAGACCTGGGTTGCGAAACCAATATAAGTGTAACTGCGACCAGAGTTGTTGATGAATCGCGTTTAGTCTTCTTCTTCGATAAAGACCGCCTGGACTATCGGCCCAAATACCATCTGGGCCACTTTTTGGCCGGGCAGTATTTTCACCGGCTTATCGGTGACATTGAGCAGCATAACCTTGCGCTCTCCGTTATGGTCGGCGTCGATGGTAGCCGGGGCATTAGCCACTATTATGCCTTTGCCGGCCATCCCCGTCCGGCTCCGGATCTGTCCCTCATAGCCAGTCGGAATCATAATCGCCAGGCCGGTGGGAAAACTCCGGACCTCGTTGGGATACAGCACTACCTCTTCCTTATTGGCCAAAGATATATCGCAACCAGCCGCCCCCCGGGTCTCATATTCGGGCACCGCCGCCAATGCAGCCAGTTTTTTGTATTTTACCCCTATTCGTTCCATTTCCTATTCCCCCTCACTATTACAGCTTTATACCGGTGCATTTCCTAATCTGCTATTAATTATAGCGCAAGGCCACGCTTTTGGCTCGCATTGTCGGAGCCCCACCCAGCCTCTATATGGTCGGCTGCCGATGCCGACATTTTATTCCCGCCCCGGTTCCGTTACAATAGGGAAAGATGACCAGCAGGAGGTGCGGGGATTGGATTATCTGCTTCCAATAATGACAATGGCCCTTACCGGAGCCGCATTGATCATAATGATTCAGTTACGGGCCATCCGGCAATTGCAGGCCGAGCAGGAACGGAGGTTGGCGATCCTGGAAAAGAGCCAGGAGCACGCCTGGACGGTTTTACGGGCCGATCTCTCCGCTCTTCGCACCGAAACCGGCAGCCATGCCCGCCAGGGCCGGGAGGAAATGAGCCATGGTTTGCGCCAGTTCGAGGACGCGCTTTTGAACCGGGTTAATGAAACCGCCCATCTGCAGAAGAGCCAGTTGGGCCTCTTCGGCGAACAGATCGACCGTCTGGCGGCCGGCAACGAAGCCCGGCTGGTTCAGCTGCGGCAGACGGTGGAGACCCGACTCCGGGAGCTTCAGGAGGATAACAACATCAAGCTGGAAAAGATGCGCCTCACAGTGGACGAAAAGCTGCATAATTCCCTGGAAACCAGACTGGGCGAGTCATTCAGGTTGGTCAGCGATCGTCTGGAGATGGTCCATAAAGGTCTCGGCGAGATGCAGTCGCTGGCCGCCGGCGTGGGCGACCTCAAAAAGGTCCTTACCAACGTCAAAACCCGCGGTATCTGGGGAGAGATCCAGTTGGGCAACATACTCGCCCAGGTTCTCAGCCCGGAGCAGTATGCCTGCAATGTGGCCACCCGCCCCGGCAGCAATGAACGGGTGGAATTTGCTATCCGTCTGCCCGGACAGAACTCGGGCGAGGGCGGGGTATGGCTGCCCATCGATGCTAAATTCCCCACCGAGGACTACCTGCGCCTGATCGAAGCCAGCGAACAGGGTCTGCCCGAACAGGTGGAGGAGGCCGGGCGCCAATTGGAGAAGCGCATCCGTTCCGAAGCTCGCGCGGTACAGGGCAAATACCTGGCTCCGCCTCATACCACCGATTTCGGCATAATCTTCCTGCCAACGGAAAGCCTGTATGCCGAAGTGGCCCGCCGTCCCGGATTTCTGGCGGCTTTACAGAGCGAATTGCGAGTGCTGGTAACCGGGCCCAGTACCATGGTAGCCTTGCTCAACAGTCTTTCGGTGGGCTTCCGTACCTTGGCCATAGAACAGCACACCAGCGAGGTTTGGGAATTGCTGGGGGCGGTCAAATCCGAGTTTGGCACCTTCGGTGAAATACTGGACAAAACCAAAAAGAAACTCCAAGAGGCCAGCAATACCATCGACAATGCTTCCCGGCGCTCTCGCAGCATCGAGAGGAAACTGCGGTCAGTACAGGAATTGCCCCAACCATCCAGCTCGGAGATCACGGAGCCGGGCAGGGGTGGAAGCGACTAGTATTATCCCTAATCAGTGGGTTCGGATCCGGCCGCGTCCTTCCTGCTTAAGCTGTTAAAGGGCTTTGCCGGCCATCTCGATAAGGGTACCCTTAGTCTCCTCATGAGCGCATAATCAGAAGTTGAAATTGTCCGGATCCGGACCGATGCGCAGGTTGCGGTTTAAACTCTCGATCGCATCCATCTCTTGGCTGGACAATTCGAAATCAAAGAGTTCGGCGTTGCCTATTATACGATCCCGGTGTACCGACTTGGGGATAGCGATCACATCGTTCTGAAGATGCCAGCGCAGGATTACCTGGGCTACGCCCTTGCCATGATGGGCGCCGATCTCCGCTAGCAACTGGTCGTCCAGGACCCTGCCCCGGGCGAGAGGAGCCCACGCTTCTACCGCGATGCTATGGCTTTTGCAAAAGTCGCGCAGGGGGGCTTGACTGAGCAGGGGGTGCAGTTCCACCTGATTGACCATGGGGACTACGTCCGCCACCCGCATGAGTTCCTTCAGGTGGTGGGTTTGAAAATTGCTGACCCCAATAGCCCGCACTCGCTGCTCCCGATAGAGGCTCTCCAGGGCTCGCCAGGTCTCCAAAAATCTACCCGGAACCGGCTAGTGTATCAAGTATAGGTCCAGATAATCAAAACCAAACCGCAGCAAGCTACGCTCAAAGGCCGCCAATGTCTCGCAATAGCCCTGTTCTGAGTTCCAGACCTTGGAGGTTACAAACAGCTGGCTGCGGTCCAGCCCTGATTCCTTTAGAACACGCCCCACCCCGGCTTCATTTCCATAAAAGGAAGCCGTATCAATGGAGCGATAACCCGCTTCTAGCGCCCACTTGATCGGCTGCACCACTTCCTCTTCGCCAACTTTGTATACCCCCAAGCCAAGACGGGGCATCGCCACCCCGTTCGCCAGTATTCGGGCCGAGTCAATATCCATATGATCATCTCCTAACGGTTTCGCAGCCCCCGCTTCAGGTTCGGGAAGCGAGCAACATCCCTCCCGGGAAGCAACCTATACGCCTTTGCTCAGGGAAGCATTTCGCCAACTGGAACTGTACTTGCAAGGCCGGGTACAGGAATTTGACTTGCCCCTGGGTCCTACCGGAACTCCGTTCATGATGTCGGTTTGGCAACAACTGCAACAGGTCCCTTATGGCAAGACCGCCAGTTACAAGGATATAGCTATAGCTATCGGCAATCCCCGGACGGCGCGGGCAGTGGGCCAAGCTAACCGGCGCAATCCCATCCCTATTTTTATCCCCTGTCACCGCATAATCAACGCCCAAGGATATCTGGGTGGTTTCAGCTGCGGCCTGGATTATAAAAAGATCCTCCTCACCATAGAGAGCGGGGGAAAAGTTGTCTGGCGGGAATAAGCATGGCTGGCCGGTCCGGAGACTGGCCCGTTGCTCATTGGGACTATAATTGCCCGCATGGCTGAGGTTAC
Organism: Syntrophomonadaceae bacterium; assembly: GCA_012522705.1. Lineage (GTDB taxonomy): Bacteria > Bacillota > Syntrophomonadia > Syntrophomonadales > Syntrophomonadaceae > PHAA01. The sequence goes on from JAAYJY010000289.1 coordinate 7,217, forward strand.
CCATAATGAAAGGTCGTCTGAGCCTGACCGCAGATATAATGTCCCCGTACAACACCCTACGCCCCGCGACGGGCGTCCCGGTGCGAGTGATTAGTCCATTGGCTGGCGCGACAGGTAGTTATGCTCAGCCATTATACAGACACCCTTGATCAGCTCAATCTGCTTGTCTCCCGCCAGCTGTACTGACGCATCGCTGCATTCTATGCCCGGCTGTACCCAAACCGCCGGAATGCCAGCCTCACTCGCTGACTGGATTATTTCTTTCACACCCTGGCGGCGGAAGACGCTGACCAGGTCCACTGGCCCCGGCACCTCCCTCAGGTGGGGGTAGGCCTTCTCCCCCATGACCTCGGTCACGCTGGGATTGCCCGGACCTATTCGGTACCCCTGGTTCTGCAGGTAAGAAGCGATACGGAAACTGGGCCGGCGGGGATTATCCGACAATCCTACCACGGCGATAGTCTTGCAGGTGTTCAGGAGCCGTTTCTTTATCTTGTCCCCCTCATCCAGCATGATTACCTCACCTCTTTTTCCGCCAAAAATGTGCACTCCATTTAAGGTCGGTTGTTTTAAAGCATTATATCATGGTTGAGATTGGAAGATGGCCGGATTCGGTCAGGAGCCCGGCCCTTTCTTGATTTCGCCCTGGCATTGGCGCCCCGCTTCCTCTGCGGTCAACCACTTTATGTACTGCCCGCTCCACCCTATCAGCTACCGGCTTTACCTGATAAAGGCCTATCTCCGCTTGGGCGGTGCCAGCGGAAACCACCGGGATAGTTCCATGCTGCGCAGTGACTTTGCTCCTCCGAAGGCAGTAACTTCGATCGCCATCGGGCCAATTCAGGCATGGCTGTATGGCCGGCAGGTCAGTCTATGCCATGGGCAGACTGAAGGATACTCTTGCCGAGGTCTTCATATAGGCTCTTCAATACACTGGTACGGTACCTAATTTTGCTTGAATATGATGGTAACGATATAATGTAGAAAATATACCCAGGAAGGATGATCTGGATGGATAGGTTTGATCTCAACGAAGATGACTATTATGCCGTCATCGTCGCTAAGAACGTAGCCCGGCGACTGCTCCAGCATCCCGATATAAAACCGCGCCAAGTCATCGGTCTGGGGCACGCCCTTTATGCACTGGACCGTCTTCCGCAGTCTACGCCCGGAAGCCATTGCGATTACAGTATAGTTTTCCGCCAGCTGAGCGACGGTTTCGAAAAAACCCGCTATATCTCATTCCACATCTCCGCTGAAGGGTTCCGTCTTTGCCGGGGTGGTACCGATTACGACCGGACTGTCGGAGAGGACCAGTTCAACGAACCACTGTGGGAGGTAAGAAAAGACGGGTACCGGAATACCGGCGGCATCCTGGACACGCTGGAAGACTCGTGCGAAGCCCTTTTGAGCAGGGAGGCCACCATCAGGGTCACCGACCGGTCAGTCATAGCCCTCGAAACAGAGGAAGCCTGAATGACAGTGTCAATCCTTTTTCGCCATCTTGCCATAACCACCGGGCCTTTTCGGCTCCACTGGCAGTAATATCGTCCTGCTCTCCATTATGAAAGCCCCTCAATCGAGGGGCCCTTCTGGTTCCAATATCGCGTTATCGTCCAAACGGATCATGAATACACCTAATCTATTTTATTTATTCGGCTTTTTTGGCGACAGCTTCCTTTTTGGCTGTTGCTGTTGGGGGTGCTTCCGCTTTCTTGACCAAGCTCTGATACTGCTTGGTCAGGTCTACAATTTTCTTGGACAGGTCCTCCACCTGCGCGGTCAGGCTGGACACCATATTTTGGTTGGCCCGGTTGGCATCGCCAAAGGTGTTCATGACCGCGTCTTGGACCATTTGTTGGATCTGAACCTGGTTGCTCTTGATCTGTTTGTTCAGATCAGCAACCTGGCCCGACAGACCGGCAAGCAAGGCTGTGTTGGCATTCTCCCCCTGTTCATAAGTTTTCATCACCACATCCTTGACCATCTTCTGTACTGCGGACTGGTTACCCTGGAACTGCTTGGTCATTTCAGTCACCTTGGCACTCAAGCCAGCAATCGCATCCTGACGGGACTTTTCCACTTGGGCATAAGTCCTGGCCACAGTTTCATCCACCATCTTACCGACCTGGTCCTGGTTTTTTAATATTTGGCTGTTCAGTTCCTTGACCTGGTCGCTCAGGTCAGAAACCAACCGCTGATTGGCCTTGTTCGCCTGCTCATAAGTATTCGTGAATGCAGTCTCAGCCATCTTCTGAAACTGCTCCTGGTTATTACGTACCTGCTGATTAAACTCTCCTTGGAACTTGGTCATCCCATCAAGGGCGGCCTTACTCTGTTCCATCTGTTTGCGGGTTATCTCCTCTATCTGTTCCTGGGTAGCGGTCAGGCTTTTCATACTCATCGACCAGAAATCCCACATTTTCTCCATAGAGTCTTCCAAGAGTTTAAAACTTTGGGCTAAATTATCCTTGGTATCAAACATTCTAATTATCCCCCTTAAATTTGCGTTTTACACATAATCTGACATCCATTTGGGATAACGCATTTTTTATCATACCATGGGCAGGTATATTTTGCAACCAGCTTAAGTAAGACAATATGGGGGCGGTGGGTGAAGACTATTTATCCTTTTTTGCGTGTGGGCATCATGATGGCTTCGCCATCGACTACCAGTTCCTGCTTCTGGTTTTTGCAGTATGTATGCAGCCATACCCGGTTTCTCTCTTCATCCTTTTTGGTAACCTCAACAGTCGAGGTTATGGTATCGCCGATAAATATGGGACGCTTGAAATCGCAGGATTGGTGGACGTATATGGAACCCGGACCAGGTAATTGGGTCCCCAATACGGTTGAAATAAAGCCGATCGATAGTATACCGTGGGCAATCCTTTTACCGAAGCTGGTCTCACTGGCGAACTCCGCATCGATATGGGCTGGATTGAAATCGCCTGTCACCCCTGCAATCGAATAGACATCGTATTCGGTAACGGTTTTGGTGAACGAGGCGGTGTCACCTATATTGATTTCCTGGACCGATTTTCCGAGCATAAAGCTGTGTCTCCTTTCACATTCCGGTCAGATTAACATTACTGCATATTATATATGATATCCTCCAGTTTGGCATGCAGATTTTGACAATCAAAACGATCGCTGATGGTAGGGTACCAGCATCATTCCCTCCAAATGGGAGGAGGCAGGTGCGCCACTCTTTGGTGACAGAAACCACAGCCAAGTGTCATAAACTGACACGAGGCGAATATATCTGTGTTAGACCACTCTTCGGCAGGCGAAAAGTATGATAAAGGAGGTTTGGGCAATGAATCTATTGATAGCTTTATTGGCAGTCATAGCCGGAATGTTGAGCTTCTTCTATCAGCCCTTGTTCATGGGAATAGCGGCTATAATATTGGGCGGCTTGGGTGAATATATAGCCGCGACGGTTCGGTCTACAGCCACCGCTACCACCAAGAAGCTGGATTGGGTGGCCATCGCCGCCGGTCTAGTCGGTTTGATCCTCTACTTCATAAGGTGATAGCCGCTGGCAAATCGTCCACCATGGTCTATGGAAGCAGGTCCCCTCGACAGAGGACCCGCTTCTTATTTGTCATTTTGTCAGCTAATTCCAGCCGCAAGGATCTTAAAACGAACAAGACTACTCGAAGATGATCTCTGGATTCATACCCGGATCCCTCTTTATGGACAAGACTTCTCTTATTAAGAAAACCTCAATCGCCTGATGACTATTTACCGGTTGTTTGCCAATCAGCACCGACTCGATATCGAATGGTCTTACCTGGTAATTTACTCGCTCTTCTCGCAGTATAAAGCGACTTGTTTCCACCTTCGTCTCCACCCCGACCGCATTGGGATCAAGGCATCTTCTCTCCACTATCAATTCCTGCCTCCGTAACGGAATCGTTATGGTTGTCTCCTCGACTACCGTTTCTGTGTGCCATTCGACTTCACTGGTAGGTACCCAATGCTTTTGGAAAGATGGCACTTCCTCTCTCAATATAAATTTCTTTTTGCTTGGATTGTCACCCACGGCGCTTCCTCTTCGGCCCAACCCCCATCGCCAGTGGTAGGTTTGCTGCTGTATTAACGGTTTGGGGAACGGTTTACCAACACCCCATCGCCAATGGGGGTTGGGCTTGTAAATGGTCAGACATTGAACCTATGGAGTTTATAGCTTAGGAAAGCTGTTCATGATCATCCACTATACGAGCATCCCCATCCTTGCTTATGCGAGCCTCTTCATGGCGAACCGTCCCGGTTACCTCACGTTCCTCTTCAACTTCCCGTTTACGGGCGGACACCTCACCGGTAACCACGGTATGCTTGCCTACCTCAACTCGCTCTTCACCAACTGACATACTGAAATGACCTTCATCATCCTCGCCAATGGGTCGATCGCTGGGCTCGTTTATGGTCTTCCTTACGATAATCACTTCATCATGAGAAACTGGAACATGGATTGTCTGCCGTTCCTCGACTATTTCCTTGCCCACTTCTACCTTGCCGATATCAACGCGGTTCTTGGCGATATCCAATTCCTCTTTTCGCAGTTTGAGCGATTGCTCGTTTACATCCCCGCTTTTTTCATGTTCCAAGGCTTCTTCTCTACCTTGGTCATCAGCTTTGTCACCAGTGCCGAACATTTGAGAAAACCAACTCATAAAATGCCTCCTTTAAGCTTAGTCCACTGATATTTTTCCCCTGCCGCCAAGCTATTATTATGGTTAATTACGCCTGGAAATTAGCCAATGTTTTATAGTTTGTTTTTCTGTTGCAATATTTTTCAAACACTAATGATGAAGGTTACAATGTAATAAGGTCCGATGCAGCCATGAGCAGTCTCGCACTACATAAAGACCACTCTAC
>JAAYJY010000290.1 GCA_012522705.1 Syntrophomonadaceae bacterium
GATTTGCATTTGCCGGACCAATCTGTTATGCTAGTCACGCTCGGTAAATTAGGGATAAATAGACCTTCTGAATGCTTCTGAATTAAGGGGAATTACGGATCGTGGGCATTGACCTTAATTGCGGGCAGAAAATTTAGGAGGTTTTTTAATGTATTCGGACAAAACGCTTAATTGCAGGGATTGTGGCAACGACTTTGCCTTCACGGCTTCCGAACAGGAATTCTACGCGGAAAAGGGATTCACCAATGAACCCGGCCGCTGCCCGGAATGCCGCGCAGCCCGCAAAGCGGAAAGAGGAGGCAATCGCGGTGGTTACGGTCAGACCCGGCAGATGTATGAGGCTACTTGTGCCAACTGCGGGCAGATTGCCACCGTGCCCTTCCAGCCCACTGGCGAGAGACCGGTATATTGCCGGGACTGCTATACCCCGCAACCCAGAAGAAACAGCTGGTAAAACTGATTGACCTGCACCCTGGAATCGCTTGCGGCTCCAGGGTTTTTTTATGCCTGGTTACCGGCTCCAGGTTTATTCCTACTTATTATGGCCGCGTTGTTGGGACAAAAACATCTTCCCGGCAGCGGTAAGGCTGATTTCGTTCTCATCCGCGAATTCGATCAGTTTGGAGTTTTCCAAACCAATCACCTGCTCATTAGCTTGGATTCGGTTCCCGCCGAACAGCCGGTCCGCGATAACCTCGACCGGGAAATGCAATCTGTACCTCAACATGTTCAGGATCATCAGACCTTCATAATCTATAGGAAATCACTCTCCCTTAAACGGTAATATCAAAATCTATGCGGACGGGGAGGGGATTATTAATCGAACTGCCGGCCATTGCGCCCGCTGCACTTTTCCATCCCATGGGTGTGCCAATGGCGGGGATAAAAAATCGTTAGGGATAAACGAAGCCGGATTTTACATGTATAATAAATTGAAGCAAAAAGCCGGCATCAACCGGTCCATTCACGAATGGCTCAAGCTCCATCATGTTAATACGGGGCAAGAGGTATGATGCCGGCTCTGGATAACGCGGTCCTCAATACCACCCAGACCACTTCGCCCAACATCAGCGCCTGCATACAAGTTTTGGAGACCGCCAACTGGACGCTGAGAATTATAGTCCGTACCCCGCACCTCAATAAGCGAATGCAACGAAGGTATTCATAGTAATGAATTTAAGAAAATATATAACATGCAGAAAGGGAAAAAAGATGGGCAGCCAGAATGAAATCTACCAACTTCACAACCCGGCCTTGGACAACTACAACCTGCTTTTGCAGGAAACCCTGTTTCACAACGCCAATGGCTATATTGGTGTGCGATCGGCCTTTGAAGAAGGCTACCCGGAAGGATATCAATCCCTGCGTGGACAATACATAAACGGTTTTTACGACATGACCGAGATGGAACCACCGGAGCGGCTTTTTGGGCTGATCGACGAAAAACAGGTGATGCTCAACGTGAGGGACACCCAGTCTGTCAAGCTTTTTATCGACGATGAGGAATTCAGTCTGTTCACCGGCACGGTGAGGAGTTATCGCCGCTGGGTCGACACCGCCGAGGGCGTGACCGGCCGCCAGGTGCATTGGATTTCACCCCTGGGCAAAGAGGTCGAGATCACCATCATTCGGATGGCTTCGTTTACTCAGTTGCCGCTGTTCACCATCGATTACCAGGTCAAGCTGCTCAACCAGCCGGCGGTGGTCATGTTTCAATCGGGCCACAACGGGATGGTCCTCAACCACTACGATCCCCTGGAGCCCAGCCGCGCCGAACAGGTCCTGTATCTCAATCCAGCCGAAAGCGAACTGATGGGCGATGCTTCCTATATCACCTCGATTACCACGGAGTCGGGTCTGTCGGTCTGCACCGCGGTAGTAAATTTCCTGGAGGGGGAAGAGCAGCGGCAGATATTTGCCGGCAATTATGAGATAACTGATCAGATTTCCAGGACCGGCGAGGTGCAGGAAACTGTGCGGCTGATCAAGTATGCGGTATTCTGCGACTCCATCCGTTACGGTAACTGCCGGGAGGCAGCCGCCCTTGAGATGGACAACGCCCGGCTCCTCCCCATCGAGGAATTGTATCGCCGCCAGGCGGATTTCATGGCCGATTACTGGGATAGATGTTTGGTGGAGATAGAGGGCGATTATGATTCCTCTCTGGCCGTTCGCTACAGCATGTTCCAACTGCTGCAGGCGGTGGGCAAAGACATCTACTGCAACGTACCGGCCAAAGGGTTGAGCGGGGAGCGCGATGAGGGGCACTACTGCTGGGATACCGAGATGTATATACAACCGTTCTTTACCGTCACCGACCCTGCTTATACCAGAACCCTGTTGGAATTCCGTTATCGTACCCTGTCCAGCGCTATTGAGAACGCGCGGTTGCTGGGGCATAAAGCCGGCGCCCTGTACCCGTGGCGCACTATCATGGGCCGGGAATGCTCCGGTTACTTCCCGGCGGGGGCCGCCCAGTACCATATCAACGGCGACATCGCCTATTCCATCATCGCCTACTACCTGGCCACCGGGGATCTGGATTTCCTGAGCTGCAAGGGGGCGGAGATAATCTGGCAAACCGCCCGGATCTGGATGGATGCCGGTCATTATTTCAAGGGTCAGTTCCACATCAATACGGTCACCGGCCCGGATGAATATAGTTGCCTGGTCAACAATAACTACTATACCAACCTGCTGGCCCAGTACCATTTGGAATGGGCCGCCAAACTATATGAACTGCTCAAGGGCACGGAATGCCCGGCCATCGGCCGCATCGGGCTGCACGAAGAGGAGGTGGCCGGGTTCAGGGAAGCGTCCCGGGCCATGTTCCTGCCCTATGATGACGAACTGAAGATCAATCCCCAGGATGATTCATTCCTGTCCAAGCCCCGCATGGACCTGGCCAGCATTCATAAGGACGATTACCCCTTGATGCTGAGTTACCACCCCGTGCACCTGTACCGTCACCAAATCTGCAAACAGCCGGACACCATCCTGGCCCACTTCATCCTGGAAGACGGCCAGCCCGAACCGGTCATGCTCAACTCCTACCTGTATTACGAAAAGATCACTACCCACGATTCCTCGCTGTCCAGCAGCATTTTCAGCATCATGGCCGCCCGGCTGGGCCTCTGCGAAAAAGCCTTGGGCTACTTCGAGCTTTCAGCCCAGGTAGATCTAAACGACCGGTTCCGTACCACCATCCACGGGATCAACGCCGCCAATTTGGGCGGGATTTACATGGCGGTGGTATATGGATTCGGCGGCCTCCGCCTGAAGGAGAGCGGGCTCCATTTGCGGCCCCGCCTGCCAGAGAAATGGCAGAGTTATCGGTTCAAGATATGTTATCAAAACACCCGCATCGCAGTGGCGGTAGAAAAGTACCGGGCCACCCTGACCAGAGAGAGCGGCGCAGCCGTGAACCTGTATATCGAGGGCGTCGAATACCGACTGGAGGACCGGCTGGTGGTTAGCCGGAGGCGACCATAAACACAACCATAAATGCCGCCATAAGCGCAACTATATCATCAGGCTGATAATGAGAAAGGGGGCAGAGCGCCTTACCTACTCTCAGGCAGCGCTCTCCCGCCGGAAGCAACTCCAGGTGAGATAGAACATGGGAATGGCCAACAGCTGCATGGCGACCGAGAAGACCACCAGCCATAGGGGGGCGATATCATAGAGAGCTCCCATCAGCCAACTGCCCAGGAACCAGGAGATGCCGAAGGCAGTCTCAAACACCCCAAAACCGGTGGCCCGGCTGCCTTTGGGCACTATGGTGCTGACTACCGATTTGAGGATCGATTCCTGGGCCCCCATGCCAATTCCCCACATGATGATGCCGATCATGACCGCATAGAGAGCATTGGCGCTGAATATGAATAGCGCAAAGGTGGCTGATATGGCGGTGGAGATCATCAATACCCGGATCCCCCATTTGTCAAACAGCCAGCCGAACAACAGGGCGGCCAGGGCGTCGGCCAGCATGGCCCCTGAATAGAGCAGGGGAAGCACTTCCGAGGCGACCAATTGCTGACGGAAGACGTGCAAGGTAATGAGCGGGAAGTCGGCGAAGCCCAGAGCCAATAAACTGGCCGCAGCCATATAGATGATAAAAGTCGTGCGCAGTTCTTTGCCGCCGCTTTTTTCCGGGGACACATCGAAGCTTTCCGGGGTAGGAAATTTTGACCTGGCGATCAGCAGGGCGATCATGGTGAAGAGGGCCGGAATCCCCAGGATGGCGAAACACAGAGCATAGTCGGCGAAGGTATTTTCTCCATTATTCTTGCTCAGGTAAAGGGTAATAAACAGAATGACCGGCCCCAGGAAGGCGCCCAGTTGATCAAGGAACTCCTGGATGGCGAAACTTTTACCGTGCCCCACTTGGGTGGCGGCAAAGGAGACCAGGGTGTTCTTTGCCGGGTAGCGGATAGCCTTGCCCATCCGTTCGATGATAATCAGGCCGCAGGCCAGCACCCAGCCGTTTTCCGGGATCAGGGCCAGGGCCGGGATGGCGGCCATGTTGAACAGGTATCCGAGGATGGTCATGAACCAGTAATTCTTTTTGCGGTCGGTAATGTAACCAGCCACCAGCCGAAAGGCGTAGCCCACCAATTCCCCGAACCCGGTGGCAAAACCGATGGCCGCCGCAGAAGCCCCGGCCAGGGAGAGGTAGACCCCGTAGATGCTTTTGGCCCCTTCATGGGTCATATCGGAAAACATACTGACGATGCCCATCAGTAAGATGAAGGTCAGAGCCGGTTTGAGCGGCCCGCCAAGTTTGCTGGTCCGGTTGGGTCCAACGTGCTGGCTGAGTTCGTCCTGCCGATTGGTTCCTTGCTGTCCGGTGCCGTTTTCCAGTAGGTCCATACTATGGATCTGCGGTCTGGATTCGTCCGGTTGGTTCGGTTTATCCTGCTCCATCCTGTTCGCCTTCTTTTCATTACATCTCCACGGACTGAACATTTCCTAATAGAGACTTGGTAACTGCTCAGGCATCCAACAAGCAATCTAACAGAATTAAAGATTCAGGGTGTTTATGAACCTTGAGGAAAGGGAATCTGAAAGTCGGTCATCAAATTCGAAAGGTCAATAGTGTCTCCGTTCGGTGCTTATCAAGTCTTTCCAGCAGCTTGATTTGGATGACATATACGACGCCCAATAACCATGATACTATAATGGCTATGGCTCCAGATGAGTAACTTGACTGGTGAAATAAGCAAAAGATAGTAAACATGCTACTATCAATGATGCCAAACCTGCCGGTACTAGACTAGCCGGACATTCATTTCCATGACTCATTAATAAATCGCCTGCCTTTAATAAACACTCGCTATTCTAAAAATCTATTATTGTATGGATCCCAGTGGTTTGAGACTTTCCGCCCCCCCCTACATGTAAATTGCAATGAAGGATTCTCAACGCTTTAGAGTGATTTAAAGACAAGTCCGATCTGTGAATTCATCCTACATTCAATTCTGGCTCAACTCTGAATCCGTGGTGGAACGATCATTATCATTTGAAAATCTTGCATAACCGCATAAATTTGGAGCAAATAAGCCAACGTTGAACCAAGCTACTAAAAATCAGTCATTTTACTACCCAAGAATGA
>JAAYJY010000291.1 GCA_012522705.1 Syntrophomonadaceae bacterium
CTCAAGCAGATAGGTATCAACTGCGGAGAAACTGGTGAAAATAGTAGGGATGGGTCCCACTGCGAGAGGGGCTCATGTGCGGAGGGGAGAGGCCTGTCGGTTTACTGAGCGATAGATGGCATTAATGAACTCTCCATGGTGAAGAATGGAGAGATGAAAAGGCTGGTTGTACGCACATCCTATCCTGGCACATCATGATTTCTACCGTACCACGAGAGAATGAAAGGAGTCTAGCTTTGCGCATATTTATAGATTCTGCTAACATAGAGGAAATAAGAGAGATTAACGCGATGGGCTTCCTGGCGGGAGTTACTACCAACCCCAGCCTGGTTGCCAAGCAAAAACGAGATTATCCTGCCATAATACGCGAAATCTGCAGCATAGTTGAAGGACCCATAAGTGCCGAGGTCCTCGGCTCCGAAAGCCATGAAATGATAAGGGAAGCACATGACTTGGCGTCCATCCATCCCAATGTAGTCGTAAAAATCCCGGTAACCGCAGAGGGGCTGAAGGCCATCAAGACATTGACCGGCGATGAAATCCCCACCAATGCAACTCTGATTTTTTCTGCGGCTCAGGCCCTGCTGGCGGCTCGGGCTGGTGCCAGATATGTTAGCCCCTTTCTCGGCCGGGTAGATGATACTGGCAATGACGGGCTAACCCTTTTGAGCGATATGGTTGCCATCTTTGATCAGTATGACCTGCCCACTGAGATCATCGCTGCCAGTATCAGACATCCCGTGCATGTCGTTGAATCTGCCCGTATTGGGTCTCATATTGCGACCGTCCCGTATAACATCATCAAATTACTGATCAGACACCCTTTGACTGATGCAGGGATCGAAAAATTTATGCAGGACTGGAATCAAGTGTTATAGGAACGGGAGGTTTTGTTTTGGAGAGGGAATTAGCCCTGGAATTTGCCAGGGTCACTGAAGCCGCAGCCTTGGCCGCCGCTCGCTGGGTAGGCTGTGGTGATAAGATTGCGGCTGATGATGCCGCCGTAACGGCTATGAGAGTCATGTTTGATACCGTATCTATCGATGGAATAGTGGTGATAGGCGAGGGAGAAATGGACGAGGCCCCCATGCTTTACATCGGGGAAAAGGTTGGACTTGGGGTTCCGCCTCAGGTAGACATCGCCGTAGCCCCCCTGGAAGGCACTAATATCGTTGCCAAGGGTCTGACCGGAGCCATTGCGGTTTTGGCTACGGCACCCCGAGGTTGCCTGTTGCATGCTCCAGATATATATATGGATAAAATAGCAGTCGGCCCGCAGTGCAAGGGAAGGGTTTTCCTCGATGCTCCGGTTAAGGAAAACCTGCGTGAAGTCGCCAAGGCCTTGGATAAGTCGATTCGGGAAGTGACCGTTGTCATCCTGGACCGGGAGCGCCATCAGGGTATCATAGAAGAAGTCCGACGCACCGGAGCGAGGATCAAGTTGATAACGGACGGAGATGTATCGCCGGGAGTTGCTGCCGCATATCAGGATTCTGGAGTCGACATTCTGATGGGAATCGGTGGAGCCCCTGAAGGAGTGATTACCGCTGCTGCGTTAAAATGCATGGATGGGGATTTCCAGGCACGACTGGTGCCAGATAATGAGGAAGAAGTCCGGCGCTGTCACGAGATGGGAATTATGGACATGAAGCAGGTATTCACTATAGATGAGTTGGTGAAATCTGAAGACGTGATATTCGTTGCCACCGGTATTACGGATTCCTTTCTTATACAGGGTGTCAGATATCTTCGCGGGCATGCGATCACCCAGACCATAGTGATGAGAAGCAAATCTGGGACCATCAGGTTTATTGAAGCCAACCACCGCCTCGACAAAAAGCCTTTATTCAGTGACCAACGCATAAAACTCCGGATGGATTAGCCCTGGGCTCATCTGGAACCATTCTTTGACGGTTTTCAGCGATAAGTAACCAAGTACAGATAACTGAGAGGAGCAAAAAATTGAATATTTCCGAATTGGAGAATAAAAC
>JAAYJY010000292.1 GCA_012522705.1 Syntrophomonadaceae bacterium
ACGTCTGTTCTCCCCAACCAAGCAGTAGAGAAAGCGGTCTTTTCCCAATGTTGTACTTTTCGGGGATCGCTCTGATATCCTCTAGCGAAATAATCCCATGCTTTTGACGATACATATCATAAAGAGCCTTCAAATTTTCATCTTCAATTTCAGGGACATATACTTCAGTTCCACATTCATCGCAATATGCGGTTTTAGAAATGAACTCATAAGCCTCACCTTTTAATTCCGCAGAGTCAGGTTTTTCTCTTATCGAGAACCTACCCTCCTGCCGGCATTCCGAGCAGAATACGATTCTATTCATCATGGTGACTCCTCCTTTTATTTTCGACCAGATCATCTAAATAGATAATCTATTGGCTTGTTTCGTTCGTGGAATGATATAACCACAATTCTGCTCATTATAGGCAAATCAATGATATTAAACTTTGTATATAGGTCGAGATGCTTTTCTTCATCATCAAGATTAAACAGAGTTACTTGCGGACAAAATACATACAAAACCTCATGTTCAAATCCAGGGTTAGTGTTTTGAAGTGAATGGCAGAAATCATCTACTTCAATTTGCATAAGTACACGTCGTTGTTTATGGGAAGTAAGATTATACTCACGAATAAGGGCGACATTTTCTGCTCTATTTTCGTTTTGAGCAACCGTATATTTACCACTACTCACACATTCCTGAATTTTTTGCAATACTACAGATATCTCTTCCTTCGTATAATTCTGGTTATAGTGCTGACTCATCAACCGCCCTCCTTGTCAACACCATCTTAGCACTATTATATGCTTACGGTCAATAAAAATGCACTATTTGGCGCAATCCCTTGTTATGGCGTAGTGATTTCGCTTGGTTTTGAACCTAAAGCGCATCATATCGTTTCTTATATACCATACAACTGTACTTTTTTATCATGTACTCATAGGCAGCCGAATCCTTGTTTTTTATCCCCTCAACAAGTTCAGCCTGCGAATATTCCACAGTCTCAACCTCCCTTCAAATTCCTTTTATACCTTACTACGCGTGAGGGAGAACGTTTCTCTTAAAGAAAAAAAGACAAAATGAAAAGCCAGCAGCGACAAACTCTGGCTGTAGAAGAACTCATGTTCAGGTTAAAACATATCAAATAAAAAGACGTCTCCTTGTTCTCTTAATTCTCCAGAATAGGTTTGAGAAAGGTGCGGGTGCGTTCATTGCGGGGGGCTGACCGTTGCCAATGGGGATAGCGGCGCACTACCAAGCGCACCTTTTCAGACTGAGGCCGGAGGAGGCAAGAGAAATGTCTGCTGGTTTGTCCACGGGTGCCGCTTCCCTGTAATATTCATTAATATATTCATCAAGCTTCTGGCTGATCTTAATTATCAGGTCTTGGCTCATGTTCATTTGAACGGCATTACGCAGGATGTTTCGAGCTGTTTCCAGGTCATTATTATTGTGCAATTTTATCCCCCCCCATCCAAATATATATTACCATAACAATTGGCCCTGAGCCCATCGCCATTATTGGCATTGGGCCAATTTTGATATGGTTCATAGTTCGATAGAGTTAGGGTTAAAGAAAGGTTAAGGCAGGAATGAACCAATATGGCAGATGACTGGGACTATATCGATAGAAAATTGATTGGGCAAAGGATACGTGAAGGCCGCGAGATATTTGGTCTTTCGCGGGAAGGCTTTGCCGAAATGCTGGCACTTTCTGATTATTATATAGGCCAGTTGGAACGAGGACAACGGCAAATGAGTCTGGGGGTGTTGGTTAAAATAGCTAGCCGCCTCCACATATCACTGGATTACCTGGTCTTGGGCAAAACGAAACCCGACAATGATTTGATTGCCGACGCGGGCGAAGATACTTATGCAGTCGGCGAAGAGTACAAAACCCGTGACCTGGCCAACCTAATCAGCATGTGCTCATCCCAGGAGTTGGATTTGATAGAAAAGCTAATCAAAACTATTCTGCCATACATTCGTTAGCAAGCTTGGCGTTCATATCGCCTACCCCGCTTCCCTATTCAGGTTCTATTAACCCTCCCCAACAATATCCCCGTCACTTGATTCGTTATTTCTCCAGGATGCGCTTGAGGAAGGTGCGGGTGCGCTCGTTGCGGGGGTTGTTGAAGATGACCTCGGGCTTGTCGTCCTCGACTATTACGCCATCATCCATAAATACCACCCGGTGGGATACGTCGCGGGCAAAAGCCATCTCATGGGTAACTACCAGCATGGTCAGCCCGCTTTGGGCCAGGGCCTTCATGACCTTAAGCACTTCCCCCACCAATTCCGGATCCAAAGCCGAGGTGGGTTCATCGAATAGCAACGCTTCCGGTTCCATGGACAGAGCCCGGGCGATGGCCACTCTTTGCTTCTGACCGCCGGAAATCTGATTGGGTTTGGCATTAATAAACTGGGACATGCCTACCAATTCCAGATACTCCAGAGCGGTCTTGCGAGCCTCGGCCTTGCTGCGTTTGAGGACCTTTTCCTGCCCCACCATGCAGTTTTGCAGGACGTTAAGGTTGTTGAACAGATTGAACTGCTGAAAGACCATCCCCATTTTGGCCCGATAGACGGCGGTAGTCATCTTGTGCTCCAGAATATTTTGCCCGTGGTACAGAATTTCCCCGGCGGTAGGATATTCCAGAAGGTTGATGCATCTCAGCAAGGTTGATTTACCCGAACCGCTGGCCCCGATGATGCAAACCACTTCACCTTTGCTGACGGAAAAATTAATATCCTTCAGGACCTCATTGCGGCCGAAAATTTTTTGCAGGTGGTTTATCTCTACGATTTTTTCCATCAACGTTTCTCCCTATCAACAATCCGGATTTGCGCCTCAGGGACACTCTGGGAACCATGGATGGTATACACCGAAGGCCCTTCCAGTCTGATTTCCAAGTAACGGAGGATGCGGGTAACCGTAAAAGTCATGATAAAGTAGATGGTACAGGTGACCAGAAAGACCTCAAAGTATCGGAAGTTATTGCCGGCGGCCGATTTGGACATGAAGAAAAGCTCGGTAACGCCGATCACATTCAGCACCGAGGTGTCCTTGATATTGATGACAAATTCATTACTGGTGGCGGGCAGGATGTTGCGCACCGCCTGGGGCAGGATTATGTTCAGCATGGTTTGGGCATGAGTCATGCCGATGGAATGGGCAGCTTCAAACTGGCCTTTATCAATGGAAAGGATGCCGCCCCGGACGATCTCTGCCATGTAGGCTCCGGTGTTGATGGACACGATGAAAATGCCCGCGAAAAGCGTGGAAAGATGGATCCCGTAAACCATCGCGACTCCATAGAAGACCACCATGGCCTGCACGATCATGGGTGTGCCCCGGAATACTTCTATATATATCAATAGAATGATATTGATTATTTTATAGATGAACCTGAAAATCGGATTGGTATTCTGATCGATGGGAATTGTGCGGATAACACCGATGATCATGCCTATACAAAAACCGATGATCGTACCAGTCAATGAGATGATGAGGGTAACCTGGGCCCCTCGCATGAAGAGGGGCCAGTATGTTCGAGTTATATATATTACCCATTCAAAAAAACTGCTGTCCGGAGTAATCGCCATAGAATACTTACACTCCTGTTAATAGCGATGATTGGTGCGAAGCGATTTAATTCTCAGCGGGTTGATCCTTTATGGCCTGATCCATCAAAGCCTTCCTCTGGTCCTCACTCAGATCAGCCAACACTTTGTTGATGCCTGCCGCCAACTCAGTATTGCCCTTCTTCATACCTACCGCGATCGCCACATCGTCGTCCGAGGCCTCGAAGCCTTTATCCTGGTCAAACTGCACCATGGCAAACTTCGGGTTGGCAGCGCTGGCGGAAATGCCTTCCGGCCGTTCAGATATGTATCCGTCGATAATACCGGATTCCAATGCCACCCGCATGGCCGGGAAATCGTCCATGGCCGTCCTCTTGTCAACATTGGGAATCTGTTCTATAACGGTGTAATGGAAGGTGTTCAGCTGGGCAGTGATCTTGGCTCCGCTTAAGTCTGCCAGGCTCTTGGCATTTTCGTATTTGGAACCCTTCTGCACAACTACCACCAGGTCGGAACGATAGTAATGGTCGGAAAAGTCAATGGTCAGCTTGCGATCCGCGGTAGGTGACATACCCGCAATAATGGCATCGATGCTGCCGGATTGAACCGCCGGGGACAGTCCGTCCCAGGCTGTCTTTACAATAACCAGTTCCTTATCCATGCCCTTGGCCAGTAGTTTGGCGATCTCCACATCATAGCCGCCGGCAAATTCCTGGCTGCCCGAAATGGGAACCGCACCGTTGGCATCGGTGGCCTGGGTCCAGTTGAAGGGAGGATAGCCGCATTCCATGCCCACCTTTAATAGACTCTTGGTACCACCGCCTGAAGATTGGCAGCCAGCGATGGCGAAAATGCCCATCAGCAGAGCGGCACAAAGTGCCAGGCTAATAAACTTCCTCATGTCACGTCTCCTTACATAAAATATTTGGTGTTTCCGCACAATTCGACCTGAATAATTTTAACACAAAACCACGGTGATGGGACTGCTTAATGACTAATATTAAAGCAGGAGAGATTCACCTTGTTGAAAAATTCGTGTAGCTGTATAATTATTTAGATATTGGTATAGAAAACGGAAAGGATGTGGAGAGGAATTGAAGAAAACTACTGCAATCATTATGTCCGCCCTTCTCTTGATGGGCATGTTGATGGTCCTGACCGGCTGCGGGCAAGAAACCGCCCCGCCGCAGCAAGAGCAGCCGGCGCCAACCGCAAAGGTTATGAAGGTGGTAACCGAAGCTGGTTTTGCCCCCTTCGAGTTTCAAGAGGGCAATGAGTTTCTGGGCTTTGATATGGATATAATCAGAGCTATCGGTGAAGCTGAGGGTTACCAGGTAGAAATATCCCATATGGGATTCGACTCTCTGGTCCCGGCGCTGCAATCCGACAAGGCGGATGTAGTAATCGCTGGTATGTCCATCGATCCGGAAAGAGCCAAAGCCGTAGATTTCAGCACTCCCTACTTTGATGCCGGCCTCATCATAGCCGTAGCAGAGAATACCACTGGTATTGCCACTTTGGAAGATCTGCAGGGCAAGAAGATTGCCGGTCAGGTGGGGACCATCGGTGCGGCCGCCTGCGACAGTGTTAAAGAAAAGGATCCCAAAACCGAAGTGCGGATTTTTGACAACGTTGGCGAGGCTTTTATGGAACTGGAAAAGGGCGGCATCGATGCGGTGGTAAACGATCATCCGGTAACAGCCTACTATATCCAGACCAGTGGCCAGGGCAAGACCAAAATGGTGGGTGAGGTTTTCTCAGCCGACGATCAATACGGCATTGCGGTCAAGAAGGGGAATACTGAAATGCTGAAGGTGGTCAATGATGGTCTGTCCAAGATCAAGGCTGACGGTAAATACGACGAAATTTACAAGAGATGGTTTGACTAGTTAAGGGAGCGTAGACTGATAGAGGCGCGAGATTAACACTCGCGCTTTTATTTTGCGGTGGCAGGTTCAAGGAGGTTTACATGACCCAACTTACATCTTGCATCTTCGGCTTTAATATCGTAGAAAAAATGATGGACATCCATGGTTTCGAGGTTGTGACCAACAATTTTTCCTCTTTTATGGTAGGGGCCCTGGTTACCCTTGAGCTGACCGCCTTGGCAGTGGCCTTCGGCATGATTCTGGGCCTGGTCTTCGGCCTGCTGAGATTGGCGCCCAACTTCAAAATCGGCTATCATCTGTCGGGCTTATACATCGATTTCTTTCGCGGGACTCCTCTTTTCGTGCAAATCTTGCTGCTCTATTTCGGTGTATTGCCGTTCTTTGGCGACATCGGCGCATTTACCAGCGCGGTTATCGCCTGCAGTCTGAACAGCGGCGCCTACATCGCTGAAATCGTCCGGGCCGGCATTCAGGCCATCGACCAAGGACAGATGGAGGCGGGACGGTCGCTGGGCATGAATCAGCGCCAGGCCATGTGGTACATCATTTTGCCCCAGGCGTACAAAGTCGTGATACCGCCTTTGATCAATGAATTTATCGCTATGCTCAAAGACACTTCGCTGGTATCCATCATTGGTGTTTCGGAACTGACTCTCCGGGGCAAGCTGGTCTATGCCAGCACTTATGAACCGGCCTGGGTGTGGGGCACGATAGCCATCATCTATTTTATCATGACCAAACTCCTGGCCATGTTTGGTGACTATATGGAAAGGAGGCTGGCCACCGAATGATCCGGGTGGAGAATGTCTGCAAGAGCTTTGGTCTATTGGAAGTCCTCAAAGGGGTCAGCTGCTATGTGGCTCCCCGAGAGGTGGTCTGTGTGATCGGCCCCAGCGGCTCCGGTAAAAGCACCCTGCTGCGCTGCATCAACCAGTTGGAAACGGTTCAATCCGGCGATGTCATGATCAACGGTATGGATATAACTCATCCCAGCATTGACATCAACAAAATCCGCCAGCAAGTGGGCATGGTGTTCCAGCTGTTCAACCTGTTTCCCCATAAAACCACCCTGGAAAATATAACCCTGGCACCCACCAAGATTTTAAAAATCAGCCCCGCTGAAGCCCATCAGCGGGCCGTCACTCTTTTGGGCAAGGTAGGACTTCTGGACAAAGCCGATGTATATCCCCATAAGTTGTCCGGCGGGCAGAAGCAGCGGGTAGCCATCGCCCGGGCTCTGGCCATGCAGCCCAAGGTGATGCTCTTCGACGAACCCACCTCGGCCCTGGACCCGGAAATGGTGGGCGAAGTATTGGAGGTGATGAAGGATCTGGCCCATGAAGGCATGACCATGATGGTGGTTACCCATGAAATGGGTTTCGCCCGGGAAGTCGGCCATCGGGTGATGTTTATGGATGAAGGTGTAATCGTCGAGGAAGGTACGCCCGCGCACCTCTTCGACAATCCCCAAAACCCACGAACCAAGGCGTTCTTAAGCAAAGTATTGTAGAAGGTGTCAGGGTCAAAATGGTTTTTGGGTGGTCTCGAACCGTCCTCCTGACACCTTCCCAGTAGTCCGCCTTGTTCGAACAACCTCATGTTTACTTGTTTAACCTGCTGAAGTAAAATATAACTATTACATATCTACTATTACATATCTAAAGGAGGCTACCAAGTTGAAGAAAAGACTGGCACTCATTCTGTTACTCTGTTTCTCGTTGACCATGTTGGTTACCGGCTGCACCGGCCAACCCGCGCAAACCCCGCAGAACGGTACCCAGGAGCAGACCCAGCAACCCGCCGACAAGTCCTTCCAGACCATCAAAGATCAAGGTTACTTCACCCTGGGCCTGGATGACGCATTTCCTCCCATGGGATTCCGTGAAGAAGGTACCAATGATATAGTTGGCTTCGATATAGACATGGCCAAAGAAGCCGCCAAGAGAATGGGCGTAGACGTCAAATTCCAACCGGTTATCTGGGATGTGGCATTGGAAGAACTGAATAACGGCAAGGTAGACGTGGTTTGGAACGGCATGACCATCACCCCCGCCCGCCAGGAGAAGATCGCCTTTACCGAACCCTATATTACCGACAAACAGATAATCGTAGTGCAGAAGGGCTCCACTCTGGCTGACAAGAAAGCCCTGGCCGGTAAAAAAGTCGGTATCCAGGCTGCCAGCAGCGCCATCGAAGCAGTAGAGAAAGATAAGGCCACTTTTGATTCCCTGGGAGAATTGGTGCAGTTCGACAATAACGTCGACGCTTTGCTCGACCTCAAATCCGGCCGCATCGACGCGGTAGTGGTTGACGAAGTGGTGGGACGTTATTATTTGGCCAAACATGTCGAGGATTATCAGGTGCTGACCGAAAACTTCGGTGAGGAGTCTTTTGGCGTAGGGTTGAGAAAATCTGATGTCACCTTCCTGGCCGAATTGCAGAAGGCTCTGGATGCCATGAAGGCGGACGGGACTTCCAAGCAGATTTCGGAAAAATGGTTCGGCGAAGACCTGATCAATTAAGCAAAGCAAACTAACACTGGATTATTTTTTAATGTTACTCTATTATTGAAACCAAGGCTGACTGTGTTAAAGCAGTCAGCCTTTAATTTTGACATCATTATACATAATACATAACTTATAAGAGGATCTTTATGGAATATTTGGCTTCATTACTCCCCTTTATGCTGGAAGGCACCGTTATCACCCTGAAAATCTTCTTTATATCCCTGATTACGTCGTTACCCTTGGGCGTAGTCCTGGCCTTGG
>JAAYJY010000293.1 GCA_012522705.1 Syntrophomonadaceae bacterium
ATCTAATAACCCGGCAATAACTTGGGGACAGGCCCCCGTAAGTTATTGCTATAAAAAGACCCGCTGCGGTTCGGTGCTGCAACGGGTCACGGGGTTTTATGTTGTTCTGGGGCACCTACACACCCGGGACTACCGGGCCGCCGATCAATATCTTCTTCACTACGTTGTCTTCCACCTTGAACAGCACATACTGCTCGTCCCCGTAATAGGCGTCGAATTTCTGCGGGGCGGCGGTATCGTAGGCTTTCGTATAATTAGGCCCATACTCGGCTACCACCTGGTCGAAACTGTCATTTGCCCTGATCCCCCGGGAGGTGGTTATCTCAGGGTCGGCGATATCAAGGCGGATCACTACTTCTTCGTCACGGGACATGGTAATATACAGATCCAGGCCGGCAGCGTGAAACATGCCGCTGCGGCCCAAGTTTTCGCCGTTTGGGAAAATGGTCATCACTTCATCGCGAGTGGTGCTGCCTACCTTCACATCGCCGCCCGGTATGCTCATGACCAAATCCTGCTCCGCCAGCAGCGTCAGCTGCGGCGGATCGAGCACCACCACTTCCGGGGCGCTGCTGGATATCAATGCAAACATCAGCACTACCGGAATAACGATCGCTAAAACCACAAAGGACTCCTTCTTCTCCGCAGCTCGCATCCTGGGTTCCTCCTTAACAGTCTGTAACCAAAACACCAAAAAATAATTTCTACGCTGAATCTCATTATAAAGGTTGTGGATAACTCTTGCTACCACAAATCATGAAGCTTCCCGGGACAGGGGGAAGAGTTTAATGAAATCCTCGTACCAAGGTTTCGGCAAATTGAATAAATCGGACAAAACAAAAACACTCCCTGGGCACGTACGTTACGGCCCGAGAGTGCAGTATAAACATTCAGGGTCCGGGAGTGGTTAGCTCACTACCATCACGGGATAATTCAGATCCTCTTCATGATCTTCGCGGTGGGGGAGAGCATTGGTCCAATAACCCCTCCGGGCTACCCAATCGTCGAAGTCCGCCTTGAATTCGGGGATCGAGTTCCACAAGCGGCGTTTCTTGTTGTAGATGTAATGATTAAGCTTGGGAAACACCTTCTGGATGTTGGCCTTGGTCGGGTCGTCTCCGCATTTATCAAGGAACTGCAGGAACAGATTGATTTTGGTGACGTCCTTCTCGTCCATAAACTTGGCCATCCCCGGAGATATTTCGGTGCGCCGGGCCTTGATGTCTTCCTTCTGCTTTTTCGCCTGGTCCTGGAAGAATTCCTCCATGCAGGTCTTTTTAAACTTGAGTTGTTTAATTTCTTGCTCACACCCCACTATCTGGGCATCCAGCTTGGCAATATAATCGCTGACCGCAGCTTCAATCTGTTTGTTCAACACGGACCCTCCTTCCTTTAGTATCCATTATTGTCAACAACCCTGTTTTCTATACGTTCTTGGGCATCAATACGATTACCGAAGGCGCGACCCAGGGGACGGTCACCGGGTCGACCAGCTTGTTTCCCATGTTCCGAGCGAATATAATCAAACTAACAGAGCATCGGAGGCTGATGATTAGCCGGTATTATAAGCCTTAATTTAGATAGGGAGGGAACAAAAATGGCCGCACAGGATTATGACCTGATATTTCTTGGGGGAGGGCCGGCCGGGTACCAGGGGGCCATACGGGCCGCCCAGTTGGGATTAAGGGTCGCCGTCATCGAAGACACCGACCTGGGAGGGGTATGCCTCAACCAGGGGTGCATACCCACCAAGGCCATCCGGGCTTCAGCGGAGATTTTGTACCAGGCGCGGCAGGCCAAGGATTACGGCATCGTGATATCTGAAGCCAGGCCTGATATGAACGCCATCATCAACCGGAAAAACAGGATAGTGACCCTCCTGCGGGAGGAAATCGCCAATCTTTTCGCGGCCAACAAAATCACCCTCTACAATGGCCGGGGAAAATTCGTCTCGCCCCGGGAAATCCGGATAAACGAATCGGGACCAGTGGTCAAAGGCAGCAAGATAGTCATAACAACCGGCTCCCGCCCCAAGCTACCAGCCGCATTCGCCAACCCCATCCCCGGGGTTGTCACCAGTCAGGCGATGCTTGATGTAGACATACTGCCGGAGACCCTGCTGATCATCGGCGGGGGCATAGTTGGGTTGGAGATCGCCTCCATAGCAGCGGCCCTGGGCAGCCAGGTAACGGTGCTGGAAGAGCGCGAACAAATGCTGCCCAAGGAGGACCGCGAAACCGTGGCCTATCTGGAAGGGCTAATGAAGAGCCAGGGCATCAAACTTATAAATGCCGCCACCGAAGTTGAGGCCGGAACCCAAACCAAGGATGGAGTCACGGTTTCCTTGGCTAACGGGGATACCCATGCGGCCCAATTGGTAGTGCTGGCCGCGGGCCGGCTACCAAATACCACAGATATCGGCTTGGAGAACACCGGCCTGGATTACGCCGGCGGTTTCATCCCGGTAAATGAACACATGGAGACCGAGGTCAAGAATATCTTCGCCGCCGGGGATGTGGTCGGAGGCTGGCTGCTGGCCCATGTAGCCTTTATGGAAGGCATCATCGTAGCCGAGCACGCGGCCGGACTGCCCAGCAGCATGGACTACAGGGTGGTGCCCCGCTGCCTGTTTACTTTCCCCGAATACGCCTCGGTGGGTCTATCCGAAGAGGAAGCCCAACGGCTGCATCCGGCCCAGGCATTCACCTATCCGCTCCAGTCCCATGGCATGGCCCAAGCTCTGGGGGCCGCAGAAGGGATGGTCAAGCTGGTGGTCCATACCATGACCGGGGAAATCCTGGGCGGACATGTGATAGGCCCCCATGCCAGCGAGCTGGTGTCGGAGATCGCCCTGGCCATGCGCAACAAGGTGATGCCTTCCGGCATAATCAACACCATCCATATTCATCCCACCATGGCCGAAGCGGTCCTGGAGGTGGCCCAGGCCTCTTCCCGGAAGTCCATTCATAGCATGCCCAGATCTTAATGCCTGACCGGAATCTGGTTTAGAGGGGCAGAATCAAATTGGCAGCCGGGGGAATGCATGAGAGAATTGCCAAGGCATTGCTGAGCCTTCCGCATCTGC
>JAAYJY010000294.1 GCA_012522705.1 Syntrophomonadaceae bacterium
AGTGTCCAATTTTAATACAGGTTTGTATAATTATGAATACAGTTTAATACGAATTTTGGCTTTTCTTTAAGGCTACCGCCAGCACCAGGGCAATCAGCTCGATGCGATTCAATTTGTCCAATGGGATTCGCTTCTCTCCGTTCATCATCACCAGTTCACCACCCTTGTGCGGATCGGTTGGTCAAGGGACACCCGTTTGGTTCCGGGCTTCACTTCAACCAACACGGCGGTTTCATTTCTGCTGCGTTCATTTCCACTCTTGAGACGCGGCGTGCGGGAGCCTCCCTGCCTTTTGCATTCTGGTCCCCAGTAAATCTTGCAGAATCCAAAATGGTTGCACTCCCGGCAATCCGCGTTGCCATGCAGATCATTGATCATCAGCGGCCACACCTCCCTCATTTTTAAATGCCGTGACCTGGTCATTGGTCAAACGGCTTTTACACATCTTATAAGCAAGAGACGTGCCAGGATTGGAGTGATTTAGACATGGCGACCCTGCCCCCAATCTCCTTTCAGAAATTGGGAACCAAAACACGGCCACTCCATTCTCAAGAATTGAAGTCGTTGGGACGGCGTTGGGTGCAGCGGCAAATTTTCACCGGACTATTGCGGGGAGGGAAGGCAGGGGCTATCCTCCTGGCAGCAGAGATCAGGGGAAAATTCGGTGGGCGCTTTGTTGAAGCGGTGCATGTTCGAATAGCCAAGCCGAAAATGATCAAACTGACCTGGGTGGCCGACACAAGGTTTATAACCTCTAACGATTGTAGATGTTCAGCCCATTGGCCTCTTTGTTGGGGATGTCCCGCCCCACCTGGTTGATTACTACCTCAAAATTCAGGCCGGCGGACTCTATCCTTTGCCGAACCTGACTAGCCAGCTGCAGGTATTCGGATTTCGGAATGGGCCCCAGTATCTCCAAATCGAAGATAACTATTACCTTATTTTCGCCTTGGGCGATGCGGAAATTCTCCAGCCGGACTTCCTCCTCCATGCCGCTCAGGCAGATCGAGACCTGCGCCCAAGCCTGGGCGATCTTATGATTGTCGGTGGTGATGGGGTCCATGTGGACTACGATTTCTATGCCCAGTTCCTGGCTGATCTGGTTTTCCAGAGCATCAATGGAGGAGTGGGCCTCAACGATGTCGACATAGTCCGGCACTTCGGCGTGGATGGAGGCCATCACCCGGTTGGGACCGTAATCATGGACTTCCAATTCGTGCGTCCCCATTACGTGCCGGCCATTTCTGACTATCTGGTTGATACGAGCGGCCACCTCCGGGTCCGGCGCCGATCCCAACAGCAGGTTGACAGTATCCCGGGCGACGTCGAAGCCAGCATAGATGATGAACAGCGATATGGCCATCCCGGCCAGACCATCGATGGGAAAATCCCAGAAGCGCCCCAGGATCATGGACAGGATGACCACCCCGGTGGCAATGCTGTCATTGAGGCTGTCGTAGGCGGTACCTTTGTTGATAGTTGACTTGATCTTCTTTGATATATACAGGTTGTAGGAAAACATCCACAGCTTCACCAGCACTGATGCCCCCAGGATACCCAGGGTCACATAGCTGAAAATCACCTTCTCCGGATTTCTTAGCTGTTCATAGGAATTGCGCAGCAGTTCGAAGCCCACCCCGAAGATGATAAAGGCGATCACCAGCGAGGCGATATATTCGATCCGGCCGTGCCCGAAAGGGTGTTCCTGGTCGGGCGGACTGCTGCTTAGTTTGGCCCCCAGGATCGATACCAGCGAAGAGCCCATGTCGGTCAGGTTGTTGAAAGCGTCGGATATGACCGCGATGCTGTTGGAAATAAGGCCGGCGGCCATCTTGCCCCCAAACAGGAGCAGGTTGCACAGGATGCCTACAATACCAGAGAGCACGATATATGATTCGCGCACATCCTTATTGTTTATGTTTTGGTGATCCTTTATCCAGCGCCGTATGATTAGGTCGATCAAGGCCTTCTTTCCCCCAGTATGAGACGCCGGGTGTGGTGATCGGTAGCCCCGGCCGGAGTCTATTCTATATATGGCAAAAATAATCCGCCCCGGTGATTTTCCTCTGGGGCGTTAGGATACTGCGTTTAATCGGGATATTTATAATGCCCGGAAATAGTAGATTCCCTCTGCGCAGCTCATTTTCAAGCGCTTCTGGCAGACCAAATGGTAGAGGTGGGCCATGGCCTCGGCGGCGGCATGCATCTTCTGGTTGAAAGGGAAATCGTCCCAGGTCTTGTAGGTCAGATCCCATTCCATCTGGGCGGCTGCCTGGGCGGCAGTCATTGCCTCCCTGCCCACGATGTTGAGAACATTCTGGATACGACGAGCATGGTGCTCCTTTATATCCGCAATCCGACCCTGCATGTTCTGGAATATGTTACGGTGTCCTGGCAAAACCAACTCCACTTCCAGCTCCGCAGTCTTATCCAGGCTCCGCAGGTACTCACCCAGCGCATCGCGATTCAATGTCCAGAGACCGATATTGGGCGTAATTGAATCCAGGATGTGGTCGCCCGCCACCAATATCTTCTTATTTGGTTCATAGAGGCACACATGTCCAGGGGTATGCCCGGGGGTCTCGACGCATATGAAGTCGTACCGGCCCGCCTTCACCCGGTCACCCTCCCGCAGCTTGGTGAGCCTGACCGCCTTATTGCTGGCGTACTTGACCACGGCTTCCTCCCCGGGGGTAAAAGGCGCTCCGGCAGCCAGCAACCCGCTCTGGTGCAGATGGAGGGCTGAAGCCGCCAGGAACTTGCGGTCCCGCAACCCCATCTCCAGGATGAGGACAGCCTGCTCGCCCATCAAAACCCGATTGTTGGGGGTGGCCAGGTATTCCACCAGTCCGGCATGGTCGGAATGGGCATGGGTTAAAAAGATGTCGGTGTCGTCGATACCGGCTTCCAGTTGCCGCAGGGCA
Source organism: Syntrophomonadaceae bacterium (assembly GCA_012522705.1). Classification (GTDB taxonomy): domain Bacteria; phylum Bacillota; class Syntrophomonadia; order Syntrophomonadales; family Syntrophomonadaceae; genus PHAA01. The sequence goes on from JAAYJY010000294.1 coordinate 2,925, forward strand.
TCCTCCATGACCACCCAGCAATCCTGCAGGTTAAAGCCGGTGTCGATCAGCAGGTTTCTCTCCCCGCCGCGGAAGAAATAGGAATTGAGAACCCGCAGGGGATTCTTGGGCAAAGGTATCTCAATCAGATACACATCGGGCAAAATCCTGTTAATCATGTCTTCGCTAAACCTCTCTCCGGTTGATATATAAGGGGATAGAGCAGCGCGGCAGAACTTGACCAGCCTGTTGCACCTAACTGCCAAGTCGGAGCAGCCGCAGTCACTGCGTGCCGTGATAATCGCCAATGCAGCAAACCCTTATAAATAAAGGCGAGCATCCACCGCCTGGCAAGTTTAACTAAATCGTAAAGTGAATGAATATATTTTACACCAAAGCCCCGGGCAAATCATACATCTTGGCGGACGTCATGATTACAAGGTGTAACGGTCTTGATTTGGATCTGCTGGCCAAACCAGGTTGGACTGTCTCAAATAAACAGTTCGGGTTCCCGGCGCACCTGGCTGCATTGGGCGATCAGCGTCTGCCGTATCCGGTCCAGTTTTTCATGGTCGACGGAGACCGCCTGTACCGGACAAATTTTAACGCAACGACAACACAGGATGCACTTACCCTCGCTTATATCATGGAAGTTCTTCCAGTTGATAGCCTGCATGGGGCAGCTCTCCGCGCACATTCCACATTCCAGACAATCCGCCCCTATAACAGGTATGGCAGGGATTTTGGGGGTCCGTTCTTTATATGGGAAATCACCTTTCACGGCCAACGGTACCTCTTGCCCGGGATTGATGGCCGCCAATTTCTGGCGAAGGCGGCGCCCAAATTGGCGGCCCTGCTCCAAATCCTGCCGGTCGGGCCGGCCGGTTCCCACCAATCGGGTGTAGGAATGCTCGCCGATAAAAGCCCCGGCCCCAATCACCAGGAAGCCGTTGCCTTCCATAGTGTCTTTCAGTTCCAATAAAGCATCGTCATAGTCACGGTTGCCGTACACTACCACGCAAACCGCCAAGGTCTGGTCGCCTTTGACCCGGGCCAGGTAGTCGACCAGGAAATCCGGCACCCGGCCACCATATACCGGCACCCCGGCCACGACCAAATCCTGCCGGCCAAAGGATAAATCCTGGCGGCTATAGGGATGACTAATGTCACATTCTCTGACCGTACTGCCCAAGCCTTCCCCGATCGCCTGCACCACCCGAGCGGTAGTGCCGGTGGCGCTGAAATACAACAAATTCACCAGTTTATCCATCCTGCTCCTCCTAATCCAGACCAGCCGGCTGCTCCCTCTCCCCAACAATCGTTGTTGATTCAGAAGGCGCGCCTCCCGGATCCCCACCGAACCGGACGTCAGGACAGGGACCGGCTCCAGCATTTAATGACATTATAACCGCCCCGGCGAAAATGGTATTAGGCTTGGCGGACCGCACGCCAGGCAGGCTCGTTTTTTCCACATGGCTTATTCGCCGATTATCTTGATCAATACCCGCTTGTCTCTTTTGCCGTCAAACTCGAAATAGAAGATCTGCTCCCAAGTGCCGAAATCCAGCTTGCCCCAGGTGATGGCCTCTACCACCTCGCGCCCCATTACCGTGCGTTTGAGATGGGCATCGGCATTGTCTTCGAAGCCGTTGTGGCGGTATTGGCTGTAGGGCTTCTCCGGAGCCAGTTTCTCCAGCCACATCTCGAAATCATGATGCAGTCCGCTCTCATCATCGTTGATAAAGACGCTGGCGGTGATATGCATGGGATTGACCAGCACCAGGCCTTCCTTGACACCGCTGGCCTCTACCGCCCTCTGTACTTGACGGGTTATATTCTGCAGTCCCCGGCGGGCAGGCAGGTGCATATGCAGCACCTCCCGGTAAGTCTTCATAGGGAATCCCTCCTCCAACTCTATCGTTTATTGCCATTATAGGACAGGCAGGCATAATTTGCCCCCATCCGGTCAGAAAAAGTAAAGGACCAACTTCTATACGGAATAGAGTTGGCCCTCTACTTTTGTGCGGTACTGATCACTTAGTACCTCCTTGTGGGATTTACCCTGTCACTTTCCGGTTTCCCTCCAGAGTAATTGGAGTCGGACTCCGGACTTCCGCCTACGGGGACTTTCTTTCCCAATCCAATCATACCGTGCGATATTATGGGTTTGGATTTACCTGGAGAACGCGTCTTCTCTAACCTTTCTTACTACCCTTGTCCTGGATTTCCGTCTAAGTCTTGCACCTATACCTTAACCCTGGATCTTTTTCAGCAACACCTCTCTTGGTATGACTGCCGGGAATTAGTAATGAGACTGGGAAGACTTTTTCTCTTTTCGTCCCCTGATGCAGGGTACCTGCCAGTACTTCAGCCGGTGCTGTTTCCTGACAGTTTCAATATATGCGAAACAAAGGGGAAGGTCAATGCTTGTGATTGTTTTCTTTTTCATTTATCAGGCAGTCACTGCGGAGGCGGGTCAGTCAGACCCACTACAACCAATACAGCGTGCGGCTGGAGCTGCCAGCCAATTACTATGTCGGGGTTTGGGCGGGACTATTCAGGTTGCGGACCGGCTTCTTTCCTGGCATACTTCTCCTGACCCATTAACACCAGGTTGCTGACTGCAGTGGCGATCAAACGGCCCTGGCTTCCATCGACCCCTTCACCGTATAAGTGGGCCATGGTTTGACCGATTGATTTGACCTGAGCGCGGACTACCAGGATATCGCCTACAAATAAGGGGCGCAGGAAATTCATATGTATGTCTATGGAAGCCATATCGCGGCGGCGGGTCTCCATCTGCAGCAAGGCCCCTAGGGTGTTATCGAAGGCGGCGGTCATGAAGCCGCCCTGCATGGTGCCCCGCGGATTGGAGTATACCTCCAGGACCGGGAAGGCCATGGTCAAGCTCTCCCCCTCCACATACTCAACGAACTCCGGCTGCATGAAAGCCCAGCACTGCGGTATCATCCGAGTCTGTTCCAATTCCTTCTCCAGGGCTTCCCAATCAGTATATCTGGCCAAATTACCACCCTCCACATCTCTGCCTGGCTGCCTGCGGCAGCACCCCCCAATAACAGCAGGGGCACAGCGGAATACCTGCCAACATGATAACCCCTGTGCCGTTCAAGTTAATCTCCATTGTTAATCCCCACATGGTAAGGATGTCTATTCTGCTGGTGCCTTCTCCTATCCTCCACCTCATACTCAACCGTCAACCCTGGCGCGGCTGGTCCCTGCGATCCCGCGAAAACGCAGCCGGGTCAGACGATTTTATCCTTGGGCCTGCATGATGGCTTCGCTGATCTCAGCGATCACTTCCTCCAGCAAATATTGTCTCGGCCCCTGAGCCATAATCCGAACCAACGGCTCGGTACCGGAAGGGCGCACCACCAATTTGCCCATTTCGCCAAGTTTGGTTTCGGCCCTGCCCAGAGCGGCCGTGACCAGCTCATGGGACAGGATGGTCTCCTTGTCTTCGAGCCTTATATTTACCAGCATCTGGGGCAGCTTTTCCATCTCCCGGGTCAGCATCGACAGGGGCAGCCCGGTCCTTTTCATCACTTCCACCAGCTTGAGCGAGGTCAGCAGACCGTCGCCGGTAGTGGCGTGTTCAAGGAATATGACGTGCCCGGACTGTTCACCCCCAAGGATGGCACCGGTCTCCTTCATCTTTTCCAATACATAGCGGTCCCCCACCTTGCAGCTTTCCACCAGGACACTCTCCCGCCGCAAGGCGATATCCAGACCTATGTTGCTCATCACGGTGGCCACCACCGTAGGAGGATTGAGAAGTCCCCGCCGGCGCAGATCCAGAGCGCATATGACCATCAGCTGATCGCCGTCGGTCTCGTTGCCAAACTCATCCACCACGATGCAGCGGTCGGCATCCCCATCATAGGCTATTCCCACATCGGCCTTAAAATGAACCACTGCCGCCCGCAAACCCTCGGTATAGGTGGAACCGCAGCGGTCATTGATATTGATCCCATTAGGGGTGTTGTTGATGGCTATCACCCGCGCCCCCAAACGGCTCCACAGACGGGGTCCGGCCTTGTAGGCCGCCCCGTTGGCACAGTCTACCACCACCGTCAGATCGGTAAGTTTATCATTGCCGGTATAGCAACCAACCAGATAGTCCAGGTACCGGTTCAGAGCTTCTTCCACGTCATAGACCCGACCTACCTCTTCCCCCACTGGACGGCTCAGGTCGGCGGTGCTTTTAAGCACCAGACTCTCAATCTGTTCCTCTATCTCATCCGGGAGCTTGTAGCCGTTGGGGCCGAAAAATTTTATGCCATTATCCGGTACCGGGTTGTGCGAGGCGGATATCACAACTCCGCAGGATGCTTGGTACAACTGGGTGAGATAGGCCACTCCCGGTGTAGGTATTATCCCCGCGGTCAGGACATCGGCACCGGTCGAACAGATGCCGGCAATCAAAGCCGCCTCCAACATGTCACCAGATATCCGGGTGTCCTTCCCCACCAGAATCCGCGGCCGGATGGCAGTGTCCTGTAAAGCCAGCACGTAGCTGCCCGCCCTACCCAGTTTATAAGCCAACTCCGGCGTTAATTCAGTATTCGCGATGCCTCTAACCCCATCAGTTCCAAACAACTCTCCCATGTAAAATACCTCCACCTGCATTTTCAAGAATACTTGCTGCTTGCTATCGCCCCCCTCGCGCCCCTGCCCGGTCGTCCAGGATGGCGGCGGGACCACCGCATTCTATTGCGATGTTCTATTTATTATGCTTTTTAACCACACTATGTTAACACAACTGTCCAACCGGTAAAAGCACTGGGAAATACCCTGGCAATGCTAGTAAAAAATCTTCTACAAACCATAGTCTACCTTGAAATCTGATTTTCTGGTAGTCCATTATGGCCATTATAAAGCGCTCAGCCCGCCAAATACGAACTGGGCGCATCTTGGCCGCCGATCAGGGCAACTGTAGGTCATCAGTCGGCGGTGAAGCTATCTTCACCAGGACATTGACCCGGGCTGGCACCATCGATACCCCTTCCGGCTGAACCAGCTCCACCAATTGAGTAAAGTCTTCGGTGCGGTCAGTTATATCGATAGGGGTGGTGACCACCTCTTTTAGACTCTCGACCTGGGCCTGATCTCCCAGAATGGTAACCTGGGCCGGTTCGATGACCGTTTCTCCGGTTATATAACCAGGTGTGATGACGCCGGTAAACCGGGGCACCACCGCCACCTTTTTGCTCAGCTGGGCTTTCTCCACCACCACATAAGCATTGATAACCGGCGGCACGATCTCGACCCCCTGAGTTACAACATTACCGTTAGCATCGCGGGCTTCCAGTTCCGGTTTAAGCATGGCTATATCCAAGACTTCGGCCAGTCTTACCGGCGCCACTACCGAAGCTACCCGGCCTATGGCTTCCGCATCACCCTTAATAACACAACGATCGGGAGAGAGCAAGACCTGGGTGACATCATAACCAGGCTGGGGACTTTGCCGGATTTCATGCCGGATGGGGATAACTCGTTCTCCCAGGGATTCCAGGGTGATTTGCACCTGGGTGGGCTGCACCGACGTGAATACCGCACCCTTCACATCAGCCAGCCTGACCGGCACCTGATACACCCCTTTGCTGTAACCGGCCAGGTCAATATAGGCCTGGATATCAGAGGCTCCCCCGGTAGCTCCCCATATCCGCACCGAAACCTCTTCTGGTCCGCTGACATTGAGCCCCGCCGGAACATTATGATACTGCAGAGCAACGGCGGTGGTCTTGCCGGCCGAGGTGACATCCCCCTGGTTGACCACATAGAACCATAGCAGGAGGGCCATTAAAAATGAAGCTGCCCGCAGCCAGTTCTTATTCCTCGCTGACTTTTCGGCCATGGGGCGTCCTCCTCTTCCAAACTCTTTCCGGCGCAACTGCCGGGGAGACCAGCTCAACCTCCAGGATGTCCTGCAGGGATTTCTCATCCAGGTATCGGACCAGCCGTCCCCCCCGGGCCACCGAAATAGTACCGGTCTCCTCGGAAACAACGACCGCGATGGCATCGGACACCTCGGATATGCCCAGTCCGGCCCGATGGCGGGTGCCCAAATTGGGGTCCACGGCCGGATTGGTGCTCAGAGGCAGGAAGCAGGCCGCACTCTGTATGCGGCCGCCCTTGATTACTACCGCCCCATCGTGCAAAGGAGTATTGGGGATGAATATATTGATAAGCAGCCCCGCTGAAACCAGCGAGTCCATTCTGGTTCCGCTGTCCAGGTATTCATCGATATCGGTGTCCCTCACCAGGATCAGCAACACCCCGATCTTGTCCCGGGCCAACACTTTTACGGCGGTGATGATTTCATGAATGAGTAAACGGTTCTGGTCCGGATCGCGGCTGCCGTGGTAGCTCTTGAGGAATTTGCCCTGCCCCAGCTGTTCCAGGAATCGGCGCAATTCAGGTTGAAAAACGATGGGCAAAGCTATGGCCAGGACTATCCAAATTTTCTCCAGCAGCCAGTCGAGCAGATCGAATTGCAGAAAGGCGGCCGCCGCGGAGATAAGCACGAGGACGATTACCCCTTTGAGCAGTTGTTCGGCGCGGCTGCCCTGGATCAACCCCAACAGGCGGTAGAATATGTAGGCCACGATAGTAATGTCGACCAGACTGCGAACCACGTCCCAAGGACTGGCGAAAACCCCGGTCAAGATGGACAAATCCAACTAATAATCCCCCTCGGTGATTTGAGAATATTTGCTCAAGCCTCTGCCTGCCATCTGGATTCAACCTATCCGTGGCAGGCGAAAAATCCCTGCCATTAATGTTTACGAAAAATCGATCCGCCAACCGGATAAGGTATACGAATACATAAATATTTTGGGTTGTCTGTGGCTGGAGCCGACAGTAACCGTCGTTGCGGCCGGCATGGCCTTGCCCCTCAATAACGTATAACCCCAATGTCCGCATGGGACCGGACTAATGCCCAGACCAAGTCAGTCGGGCGCTCACATTAAAAGTAATGGAAGACCGCCAAGATGCCTGATTGCAGTCTGATTACCCCTCGTGCTCCGGTCAGTAC
>JAAYJY010000295.1 GCA_012522705.1 Syntrophomonadaceae bacterium
ATATAGCCCTGCCTCTCCATGAGGCCGGCCATTATTTCAGAATCGCGGACATTCATCTGGCAGCCGTAGGTCTCAATATGATATTTCAACTGCGAATCTTGCATAATCCATGTTCCTTCACTATTGTAAACCAAAAGGCTGGAGCAGGGGGCAAGCGGCAATGTTTTTCAGATCCCGAATAGCTTGTCCCACGTCGGCGGCGGCAAAAATAAACGAGCCGGCCACCAGGACATCGGCCCCACAATCTACTGCCAGCTTCCCGGTTTCCACGTTGATACCGCCGTCGACCTGCAGGTGAGCCCCAGAACCGGATCTGGCTATCATCGCTCGTAAAGCGCTGATCTTGGGCAGCACTGAATGGATAAATTTCTGCCCTCCAAATCCGGGGTTGACAGTCATAGCCAAGACCAAATCTACTTCTCCGATCACATTCTCCACCATGGCCACCGGAGTCGAGGGGTTGAGGGATACGCCCGCCTGCCGGCCGGCCTCTTTTACCATAGTCAAGGTGCGATGCAAATGGGGACAGGTTTCTGCATGTACTGTGATCAGATCGGCTCCCGCTGCGATAAAGGCCGGAATCAGATTCTCCGGCTTTTCGATCATCAGGTGTACATCCAGCAGCAACCCGGTTTCCTTTTTGATATCCCTTACCACCAGCGGGCCGATGGTCAGGTTGGGCACGAAATGACCATCCATGACGTCAATATGCAGCCAGTCAGCCCCGGCCTGCTCCACCCTTTGGATATCTTCAGCCAGGCGGGCAAAATTGGCTGACAATATCGATGGTGCGATCAATACCATTAATAAATCCTCTCCTTGTCCATGATTTCAGTCAGCATGGTGAGATAGTTTTTGTAACGGGAAGGCAGCACCTCATTATTCTCCAAAGCCTTTTTGACCCCGCAATCCATCTCCCGGTAATGGATGCAGTTGCTGAAGCGGCAATCCTCGCTGTAAGCGGCAAAATCGGGAAAGTAGCCGGTCAAATCCTCCCGCCGCAGGCCGGGCAGATCCAGTACACTAAAACCGGGGGTATCAACGACCCATCCTTTTTGGGGTAAAGGATATAGTTCGACATGGCGGGTGGTGTGTTTGCCCCGGCCGATTTTGGCACTTACGGAGCCGGTCCGGACCTTGCTCTGGCCGGTAAGCCTCTGCAGCAGACGGGATTTGCCTACCCCTGAAGGGCCAGCCAACACCGCTATCTCACCGGCGATTGCCTCGGCCAGCTCCTCGATACCGATCGCTTCCCGGGCTGATGTCCGAATGACTCTGTAAAAACGGGGGTAATACCGCAGAATGTCTGCTACCGACTCATAGCCATCCAGGTCGCATTTATTGAGTACTATATAAGGGACTATATTATTGTACTCCGCCAGGAAGAGGAGGCGGTCCAAAAGGCTGAAATCCGGTTTGGGCTGGTTGTAGGCCATGACTATCAATACCCGGCTGACATTGGCCACCCGGGGACGATACAATTCATTTTCCCGCGGTAAAACCTTTTCCAATATCCCTTGTCCGAATTCGAGCGGGGTAAAAACCACCCGGTCGCCGCTGAGCAGTGTCTCCCGGACTTTGCCCCTTACCTTGCAGGCATAGACTATGCCGGTGTCATCCTGTACATAGTAAAACCCGCTGTAGTTTTTTATGATCAGGCCCTCTAGCTGTTTTGGGCTCATAACCGCTCCTTTGATCCGCTGCCCATCACTGCAAGCTGTAGGAACGGAAATGGGTTCCGTCCAGCACTACCTCGGCAGTTCCTGTCCCGTAATAGGTGATGCCCACGGTGACATCGTCCCCCGCCCGGCGCCTCTCGTCGTAAACCTTCCGATTCCCCTGTAAATCAGTCACATTGACTACCACATTATAGTTTCTCTTATCGTCAGGTACCTCAAACTCCAGACGGTAGATCTTGGAACTCGGTCCCGGTCCGGTGCTGACTATCACATTGATCTTGCTCCCCTCCTCGATCTGGACGCCTGCGGCCGGTTCCTGAGACGCTACTTGTTCGGCAAAGTAAGCGCTGCTGGCCTGGCGGGTCGCCGTCCCCAACTCCATTTTGGCAGCCTGCAATTTGGCGGTAGCTTCCTCCAGGGTCAGTCCTTTCACATCAGGCACAGCGGTTCGGGGTGGTTGTTGGCCCTTACTCACCGCCAGGTTGACTGCGGTGCCGGCAGTCACGCTGGCTTCGGCCAGCGGGTCCTGGGATATCACTATCCCCTCCGCATATTTTTCATCCCAGACGTTATCGATATTGCCCAGATTCAAGCCTCGATTGGAAAGCCGGGTGGTAGCGTCGCTGACTGTGACACCTGATACATTAGGGACTTTGACCTGCTCAACTCCCTCACTGAGAATCACCTCAATCTCTCGTCCGGCCTTGACCTTGCGGCCTGGAAGCGGATCCTGGGAGATGATGGCATCGACCGCGAGGCTGGGATCGTTTTTCCGGCCGATCACTTTCAAAACCAAGCCCAGATCGCCCAGCTCTTCGTTGGCTTGAGCGACATCCTTGCCGACTATAGAGGGGACGCCTACCTCAGCGCCAAATAGGTTGCCAGCCAGGGACCACAAGATGCCCGACAGGAACGCCAGTATGGCGAAAGCGATAATGCCTTTGCCGATCGGTTTCATCTTCCTCTTGGTTTTCAGATAATCTGCGCCGTCACCGGTTAAGGCCCCGGTTATGGCCTGCTGCACTTTCAGCAGAGCGTTACGCATTTCTTGCGCCGTCTGGAACCTCTCCCCCGGCTGTTTGGCCATGGCCTTGTGGATAATGGTCTCCAGGGCGGGCGGAACCTCGGGATTTGTGGCTCGCGGAGAAGGGGGCTCTTCGTTGATATGGCGCAGGGCTATGGTGATGGGACTGTCGGCATTGAACGGGACCGAGCCGGTCACCATCTCAAACAAGATGCAGCCGATAGAGTAAATGTCTGCGGTACGGTTGACAGGTTCGCCTTTGGCTTGTTCCGGCGAGAAATAATGTACCGAACCTATAATATTATTGCCATAGGTTATGGTTCCGGCACTGACCGCCTGAGCTATCCCGAAATCAGCCACCTTGACGATACCTTGTTCGGTGATCAGTATGTTATGGGGTTTTATATCGCGATGGATTATGCCTTTTTCATGGGCGTGATGAACTCCGTCACAAATCATTACGGCTATATCCACCGCTTTTTCCACCGTAAGGGGCCCTTGCTCGCGGATCAGATGCTTAAGGGTGTGACCATCGACATACTCCATGACTATATAATAGGTGCCGTCCTGTGCTCCTACATCGAATACATTGACGATATTGGGGTGGGAAATGCGGGCGACGGACAGAGCTTCTGATCTGAATCTCTCCACAAACCCCCGATCCTTGGCAAATTCATCCTTGAGTATCTTTACCGCTACTATCCGGTCCAATATATTGTCCCGGGCCCTGTAAACCTTGGACATCCCACCTTCGCCGACGATATCCAACAGTTCGTAGCGTCCCCCCAGAGTCATACCGTTCAACATCTTACCTCCTATTTAAACACCGACAACTATGACCGTGACATTATCATGACCGCCTTTATCCAAGGATCCGTCCAGCAGGGCCCGGGCGGTCACTTCTGGTTCCGCTGCCCGGTCCATAAATGCGGCGATTTCATCATCTGTCAACATATCTGTCAAGCCGTCGCTGCAAATCAAGATCCAGTCCCCTTCGCCTATCTCCTGCTCATACATATCTACTCGGACTTCCGGCTCCACTCCTACCGCCCGGGTAAGGATGTGGCGGTAAGAACTGGCGGGAAGATCCCCATTGGTGAAAACCCCATCGGCTATCATCTGCTCCGTCAGGGTATGATCATGGGTAATCTGGGTCAGAGTGCCGGAATGGAAATGGTACAGACGGCTGTCGCCTACGTGGGCTACCGTCAGGCAATTGTCCCGGATGTTAGCTGCGGTGACGGTGGTTCCCATCTCGCGCAGTGAATCGTCGCTATTGCCTATCCTGTTGATGGTTCTATTAGCCGCCTGCACAGCTTGACTCAAGACCCCGGACATCCCCTCCGCCCCGGTGGGATCAAGATGCTCTCTGATTGTCTCCACCGCCAGGCGTGAAGCTACATGCCCGCCTTTGTGCCCTCCCATTCCGTCACAGACGATAAAGAAGCCCTGCTCCTCGTCTATAAAATACTGGTCCTCGTTCTTCTTTCTGTGCAATCCAATATCAGAAACACCAGCCGACTTCATACCTCACCTCAAAATGACATACTATATTACTTATTATATGCCCAATTTTCGTGTCTAACGCTCTCTGGCGGTACTCAATTGCCCGCAGGCGGCTTCGATATCCCCGCCGTGTTCTTCCCGGAGGGTCACATTCAGACCAGCGTCGGCCAGCAGATTGTAGAACCGTCTTATTCTGGCGGAGGAGGGCTTTTTGTACTCCAGACCGCTGACTTCATTATATGGAATTAGGTTAACGTTAGCCAGCAGCGGTTTAATTAATGCTATCATGGCCCGGGCATCCTCCGGGGAGGTGTTGACATCATCAAGCATGATGTATTCAAAGGTGACCCGGCGATTGGTGCGGGTGGTGTAGTGATCGACCGCTTCCACCACCGCTTGGAGCGGGTATTTGCGGTTAAGCGGGATCAACCGGTCCCTCAACTCGTCATTACAGGCATGCAAAGAAATGGCCAGAGTCACCTGCAGTCCTTCTTCCGCCAGTCTTCTGATGCCTTGGACCTCGCCCGCTGTGGATATGGTGATATGCCGCTGGCCGATATTAATGCCCTTATGATCATTCAGGGCACGGATCGAACTGATAACCGCATCATAATTCAACATCGGTTCGCCCATGCCCATGTAAACCACGTTAGTGATCAAATCCTGATCATCCGTTTTAAGCTTACGGGTCATCTCCCGCCGTGAGCCCAGCACCTGACCAACCATTTCATAAGTTTGGAGGTTGCGTTGAAAACCCGATTGGCCAGTGGCACAGAACAAGCACCCCAACGGGCATCCCACCTGGGTGGAGATGCACAGGGAATAACGGGTATGCTTGTCCCGACTCTGCGGGATGACTACCGCCTCGATCCTCTTTTTATCATTCATCTCAAACAAGAACTTACGGGTGCCGTCAGCCGAAACCCGCTGTTTCAACACCCGCGGTATGGAAACCTGGGCGGCGGCGTCCAGACGAAGCCGGAGTTCCTTGGGGATATCTGACATCTCGTAGAATGAGCCGACCGCTTTGCGGTAGATCCAGGCAAATATCTGATTGGCCCGGTAACGAGGCTCACCAAGTGATTGCATGTATGACTCCAGGCTTTTCAAATCCATACCCAGGAGTTCGGTTCTATTTGCTAATTCCATATTAAGCCTTAATCAGTCCTCCTCAGTCTGGCGTAAAACATACCGTCCGTGCCATATTTGCCTGGCAGTACCGTCAACATCCCGCTGCCGGCACGATGTGCATCATGGCTGTCAAGGGGAAAGAAGGATATTTCATCCCGGAAACCATCCAGGCTGAACTCAGGGTGCCGGGCTATATACCCCCGCACCTGGTCTTCGTTCTCCGTCTTGGTTATGGTGCAGGTGGAGTAAACCAGTCTTCCCCCGCTTTTTACAAATTGGCCGGCTTTCTCGAGCATTTGAGTCTGCAGCCCCTCCAAGTCGGCCAAATCCTGGGGCGTCTTGCGCCAGCGGGCATCGGAACGGCGGTTCAATACCCCCAGGCCGGCGCAGGGAGCATCCAGAAGCACCCCATCGGTGGATGGCGACGGCTCCAGGGCCAGTATGTCCTGGGGCTGACCGTTGATGATCGACAATCCCAATTGGGTATAGTTAGATTTTAGCAGATTGATTTTATGGTTGTGAATATCGTAAGCATCGATCCTGCCCTTATCACCCATTAGTTCCGCCATAAAAGTAGTTTTACCGCCTACCCCGCAGCATAGGTCAAGCATGGTGGCGTCCGGCCGGGGGTCAAGGATATTTACCGCCAGCATCGAAGCCTCGTTTTGGACATAGAAGAGGCCTTTCCGATAAGCTTCCGATTGGGCCAGGCTGTTTTCCATTTTATCCACCAGCACTGCCCAGGGTG
>JAAYJY010000296.1 GCA_012522705.1 Syntrophomonadaceae bacterium
TCACCGTGTTCATATCTTTTTACCTGCTATCGAAACAGAACATCTATGAGGCGATATTCCTGAATATCAGCCTGTTTTCGGCTTGGGGGATGATGAGTCTTCTCAAGAACTTGTTTGAACGCAGCCGCCCGGCCGGGGAGGCCCTGACCATCGCTGCCGGGTTCAGCCTGCCCAGCGGACACGCCATGCTCGCCATGGCTTTCTATGGTTTCCTGGCGGCCCTGCTGCTGCGGCATAGAAAACGCTCCCGCGCACGTTGGGGAGCCGTCTTGCTCTTTATCTGGGTCATCCTGGTCGGATTCAGCCGCATCTACCTGAACGTTCATTATCTGAGCGACGTTTTGTCCGGTTTTGTTTTTGGATTTATCTGCATGATACTGAGCCTGGCGGGGCTGGAAAGGGTGAGACGTTGTTGATCAGCGTCCGCCCCGCCGGCGTTTGCCGGCTTTGCGCTGGCGGCGGGAATCATCCGAGAATATGCGCTGGTTTCTATCCTGCTGGGCTTTTCCCCCGATAAATTGCGATTCCATTCCCCGCGCCACCACCAGGGTATTGCCCTCATTATAGGTCAGGGCTACCGGTTGGTCCGATTCTCCATAAACGACCCGGTAGCCGTTTTCCCGGATAAACGGGTCCTCCCGAAGCATCTTCCTGATCTCCGATTTCAGCACCGCGAACCCGCTGCTGTGATGGCCCTTGCCATGGTTGATGACCAGCACCTCCACCCCATGGCCGATGGCCCAGCGGATATTCTTATTGGTCTTCTCCCGGGCTTCCGCCGCATTCAAGCCATGCAGATCCAGGGTCTCAATCTTCATCCAATCATTCTCCCTGCCGGGGATCCGCCCCAGTTGACTGTTTAATTCTAGCATATTCAAAAGAGGTCATAAATCCTCTGTGGCGCTGTCGTTGCAGCCACCCTTTCATGTGATATAATCCTTCCATAGGGGGGATGGCAGTGCAAATGAAGGACGTCACAGTACTATTCGACGAGCAGCAGATACGGGAGCGCATCAGTCAGATCGGACGCCAGATCAATGCCGACTACGGTGGGCAGGAAGTACTGGTAGTGGGGATACTCAAGGGGGCCTTTATATTCATGGCCGATCTGGTCCGGGAACTGGAGCTGCCGGTGAAGATTGATTTCCTTCAGGTTTCCAGTTACGGGAAAGCAACTATTTCATCGGGGGAGATCCACATAAAGAAGAAGCTGGATGATGCCATCGAGGGCAAACATGTGCTGATCGTGGAGGATATAATCGATACCGGGATCACCCTGAGCCGTATCTGTGAGATTCTGCAGACCAGGAACCCTGCCAGCCTGAAGATTTGCTGTCTGCTGGACAAGCCCTCGCGGCGACAGGTCACCACCATCCGGCCTGATTATGTGGGCTTCTCTATTGACGATCATTTTGTGGTGGGCTGGGGACTGGATTATGACCAGCAATACCGCCAGCTGCCGGTGGTCGGGATTCTCGATCCATCAGTCTATACGAAGTAGGGAGTGCGATGATGAAAAAAGAACTAGTCCTGGTCCTGGATTTCGGCGGCCAGTATAATCAGTTGATAGCCCGGCGGGTGCGGGAACTGTCGGTTTTCAGCGAGATGGTCCCCTATGATATCACCCTGGAGGAGCTCAAGGCCCGTCAGCCGGCGGCCATTATTCTGACCGGGGGGCCGGCCAGTGTCCACGTCCCGAACGCCCCGGCCTGCGATCCGGGTATATTCCAGCTGGGCATCCCGGTGCTGGGCATTTGCTACGACATGCAGCTGATGGCAATGGAACTGGGCGGGGTAGTCAAGCCCAGCGAATTGAGAGAATATGGGCGTTCCGAACTGGAGGTACCCGGGGAGGATCTGCTGTTCAAGGGCATCCCGCCCCGTACCCAGGTATGGATGAGTCATGGGGATCGTATCGATTCCATCCCGGCCGGCTTCAAGGTGACCGCCACTACCGGCAGTTGTCCCATCGCGGCCATGTGCCAGCCGGAGTCCCGGTTGTATGGGGTTCAATTCCATCCCGAGGTGAAACACACCCCGGAAGGCCAACAGATACTCAAGAATTTCCTGTTAGAGATAGTAGGACTCAAGGGTGATTGGGATCTGAGCGATTATATAGAAGAGATGATTGGAGCGATCAGGAACCAGGTGGGAGGCCAACGGGTGCTGTGCGGCCTCAGCGGCGGGGTGGATTCCTCGGTGGCGGCGATGATGGTCCACCGGGCCATCGGCGACCAGCTGGTGTGCGTATATGTGGACACCGGTCTGATGCGCAAAGGGGAGACCGAGGCGCTGATCGAGACCTTCAAGGATCAGGAACATATCAACCTGGTGGCGGTCGATGCCGGGGAGCGTTTCCTGGGCAAACTGGCCGGCGAGAAAGATCCCGAGAAGAAGCGCAAGATAATTGGCGAGGAATTCATCCGGGTATTCGAGGAAGAGGCCCAGAAGCTGGGTCAGATAGATTACCTGGTGCAGGGCACCATCTATCCCGATGTGGTGGAGAGCGGCACCAAGACCGCCCAGACCATCAAGAGCCATCACAATGTAGGGGGGCTGCCGGAGGACATGCAGTTTGAACTGATCGAGCCGCTGCGCTGGCTGTTCAAGGATGAGGTCCGGGTTATAGGCGAGAAATTAGGCATCGACGAGGAGATCGTCTGGCGCCAGCCCTTCCCCGGGCCGGGCCTGGGGGTCAGGGTGCTGGAGGAGGTCACCCCCGAGAAGGTGCGCATACTGCAGGATGCCGACTATATAGTGCGGGAGGAGATCAAGAAGGCGGGGCTGAACAAGTCAATATGGCAAGCCTTTGCGGTCCTGCCCCCGGTCAGGAGCGTGGGAGTGATGGGTGATGCCCGTACCTACGCCTATCCGATAATAATCCGGGCGGTGGTCAGCGATGATGCCATGACCGCCGAGTGGGCCCAACTGCCCTATGAACTGCTGGACATCATGGCCCGGCGGATAGTCAACGAGGTCCAGGGCGTGAACCGGGTGGCCTACGA
>JAAYJY010000297.1 GCA_012522705.1 Syntrophomonadaceae bacterium
ACTCCAGGCTGATCGCGCAAAACCCCAATACCGTGTCCATAAATGCCTGCCTGGAGGTGGACCTGTATGGGCAGATTTCCTCAGAATCGATCGGGACCCGCCAAATCAGCGGAACCGGCGGCCAGCTTGATTTTGCGTCGGGAGCTTATTTGTCGGAGGGCGGCATGTCCTTTATTTGCTGTAATTCTTCCTATCAGGATAAGGATGGAAATCTCCGCTCCCGGATCGTGCCCACCATGCAGCCGGGGTCAATCGTGACCGTACCTCGCTCCCTCGCCCATTGCGTGGTGACAGAGTATGGCATAGCCGACCTGGCAGGTCTTTCTACCTGGCAACGGGCCGAGGCCTTGATCAATATCGCTCATCCTCAGCTCAGAGACGAGTTGGTGGCCGAAGCCCAAAGAATGAATATCTGGCGTCGCCGCCATACCTAAGCCACAATCCTGATATGGTTTATCGGAAGTAGCATATGACAAATCAAGCCGAGGTCATTGTCTGCACGGCTGCCCTGCGTGCGGCCGGAATTCCGGCGAGGCTTGCTTTGGCGGATGTTCGAGACCATTTGAATACGGAGCGGCCTATGCGGGAATTTGAACTTCCACGGATCCTTTTTTGACGTTCCCTATGAAATGCTGGTCAGTAAGTATCTCCGGCTTTATCCCTCCATGTTTACCTCAGAAGGTTCCATAGGAAACGGAGACTTTGTCCAAGAAGCAGCCGGGAAGAACCAGCCCGGCCACGGGGGCGCGGGGCGAGGGCACGGTGACAGCTCTAATCGGTTCGAAATCCGCTTAGCTTCCAGGTATGGTTCTTCCCCCTGTGATGGCCCTTATTTCCCCTCTTAGTAGTATGACTACTTCAGATTGCCTTTTTCACAGCTTTCAATAAAGGCCAGCATTATTTCATTGAACACCTCCGGCGCGTCTAAATTGGCCAGGTGCCCGGCACCGGAAATGGTCTTGACAGTGCAGCCGGGATACTGCGCCGGCCAATCAGCCAGGTGCTTGTGGATGGTGCCGCGCGTGTCCTCTTCACCGCAAACCACCAGCAATGGCGCATCAAGGTGCACTTCCCGTTCATACAAGCAGGTGGTAAAGCCCTGCCAGGAAGTGAGGAACTCCTCCTTGTTCATCTCATCAAACATGCTCATCGCCAGGCCGTAAGCTGCCGGGGTAGAGGTACTGCCCTTGGCCATGGCCTTTTTCAAACCCTTCCAGGTGTAAAGATACTTCATTATCGGCCCCGAATATTTGAGGCCCAGCTTTTCCCACGCAGCATAACGCATAAACATCGGCGTCACCCCAATCACCATATAACCAAGGGCGCCGCCAAAAAGCGCCGCATATTCCTGGGTAACAAAGCCACCCATCGAAAGCCCTACAATAACTGCGGGCGGGTTATGTTCGGCGGTGAGAATCGCCTGCAGATCTTCGGCGGCGACCCTGACGCTGAAACTCTTGGTGGGCCGGGAGGCACCATGGCTGCGCACATCGATGTTGATTATCGGATACCCGACATCCCGCAGTGCCTTCACTTGCGGTTGCCACATGCGGCGGTTGACGCCATAGCCATGGAGCAAAACCACCGTCACCACACGCTCTCCGGGCCAACAATCATATGCCAGAAGGCAATCATCGGTCGCAAAGGTTTTCTGTACATCCATCACCGGTAATATCCCCTTAATATTACAGCTCCCCAGGCGGTTGCAACTTCAACCCGCAGTTTACTGGGGTATGGGTCCTTATAATAGAATCCCCGTTGGCCCAGGCAACTATTTAAGCAATAATTGCTATAGCCGCAGCGACATCAAACCCCGGTCAGTGGTTACCTTATAATCATCGTGGTTATGGGCTGGATAGAACTGTGCGCAAAATTTAGAGTCGCCTTGGATACCAGCCCAAATATCCAGATGGTTGACCAACCAGATGGACCGGAATGTTTTTCGGGGAAGATACACGGCGCGGATATTTTACCGAAGTGCTTTGCTGCCATTAGTCTTGGCTAGTTTTTCTGGTACATTTCCAAAGAACGATAAACAGATCCTATCCAACTGTGCAGCAATATCAGGAAAAGCCGTGTTTAAATCCAGCGTCTTCACGCTGATCTTGTTACCGCTCATCTGAAAGTCGCAATCTGGAGTAATGCTCTCCTCGGTTTTTGCATATAGAAGCAAGCCCGCTACATTACCACTATTACCAACATCCTGGTTTTTAACGTAAGTAAAGATCTGATACAGGTTAGTGGAGTGAATCTTCCGGCTGTCGTATTGGCTGTGTACTTGCATCGTATGAGAATAGTACTTGGTGTCAATAATAAGAGTCCTCTCAGTATTCCTTAATGTGATGTCAGTCTGCATAATCGGTAGGAAGTCAATGACACCATAGTCAAGGTTCCATGACACCTGGGAAGCAGTAGTTCGCAATTCGGGGTGGTGGTATCGGTAATATTCCATCACAAATTTCTCAAATAACCGCGACATACGTTGTTCGTCCAAGAATGTAGCCATTTTGTATTCGCCTTTGTCCGTTGATAGCAACAGTCCATCAAGGACAAAATAGCAAATATTCAACAGCATTTTGTAACTATGATTGCTTCTTTGATACCGTAGCCTATTCCATTGGATACCGATTGGATCGATCATATCTACTCCGTCAAAAAACAGCATTACTCTTTTCAGTGCTGTTCTGTACTCCGCACTCACGGACGAATGCTGCAGTAGGACGGACGCTGTAGTTTTCAATATCTGGTTAAACATATTGTTTACGGATAGCTCATCATACTCGCAAGAAAGCATTTGTTTACGCTGCAGTTTATTCTTGATTGTCCCCCAAATCTCCAATTTCCCGCGCATTACAGAGAAATTCTCACATTCAGAAATATATTCCCGGTACAGTCCCTGCT
>JAAYJY010000029.1 GCA_012522705.1 Syntrophomonadaceae bacterium
AGCCCATGAGCTCGGCAACCTAGTGGGAAGGGAGCGGGTCAACCTGTTCCTGGAACGAGATTTTGCTTTTATGAAGGAGAACACCACCCAGGTGGAAGTACAGCGACTGGCTACTTTACACGACTTGATCCTACATCCCCGGCGCAGGTCGATAATAATTGCGACCACAGGGGGTTTACTGTATCAAATAATGTCTCCACAGCAGTTTCAGCAACTCACCATAAACCTTGAGTTGGGACAGGACTATCCAGGTCAGAGCCTTCTCTACAGTCTAATCCAGGCCGGCTATGAACGGGTCGACACTGTTATCGGGCCTGGGCATTTCTCGGTAAGGGGTGGGATTATGGACGTATATCCAACTGGCGACCGGGAGCCTTACGGCTTGGAATTCTTCGGGGAAACTCTGGACACCCTGCGCCGATTTAACTTGGATACCCAACGCTCGGCTAAGAGCGAGACCAGGGTAAGGGTTGGTCCGGCTGATGAGCTGAGCAGTGACAAAACGGATTCGACGTTGATAGACTATCTGCCCACTTCCGGTACCGTTTTCTTCAATGAACCGCGTGAATGCTACCAGCTCCTGGAAAGACTGACACGTCGGTATCAAGGGTATGCGAAGGAGGCTCGGAGAGACAATAGTGACTACCATGAGTTAGGCCTCATCGACCGAGAGATCTTGGTCAATGCCTTGGCACCCCATCGCCTGATTTACCATTCGTTTTTCCCGGGCAATGTACCCCAGGTGAAGGTAGGCTTTTATGAACACATTTCCCAGCGGGAGATGGAACCGTTCCACCATCGTCACGAGAGTCTTTTTGATAAAATGCAGGAATGGTGTGCGGATGGGTATTCGGTTCAAGTGGCAGTTCAAAATGAAAAACTGCGAGAAGAGCTCCGGGCGGAAACCCTAAGTCGCGGCCTGACTGGGGTGCAATTCGTAGCGGACAATTACGAACGAGGCTTCATCAGCCAGAGCTTCCATCTGGCTATTGTCACCCAACAGGATATCCTGGGTAAGCGGACGTCGTCACGACGGGGCAAATCAAAGGCAGCGCCAGAGCCAAGGATATTGGTCGAGGATTTGCAGCGGGGGGACTATGTGGTCCATGAACATTATGGGGTGGGAATTTTTCGCGGTGTTACTCAGGTGGAGACGGACGGGGTGACCCGGGAATACCTATTGCTGCAATACGCGGGCACGGATAAACTATACCTCCCAGTGGATAAGCTGGACCTATTGTACCGATATTCGAGTTCGGAGGAGCGGGAACCGCGACTGAGTAAATTAGGGGGGACAGAATGGGAGCGCACCCGGCACCGGGTGATTCAATCCGTTCAGGAAATGGCGGAGGAGTTGATGCACATGTATGCGCGCCGGGCCACCATGGAAGGGCATGCGTTTAGTCAGGATACCCCCTGGCAGGCCCAATTTGAAGACGAGTTTCCCTATCAGGAGACTCCCGACCAATTAAAAGCTATCCGGGATGTGAAGAAAGACATGGAAAGCCCCAAACCGATGGATCGCCTGGTCTGTGGCGATGTCGGCTACGGCAAGACCGAGGTGGCCCTTCGAGCGGCATTCAAAGCCATCATGGACAGCAAACAGGTAGCGATTCTGGTACCCACCACCATCTTGGCCGAACAGCATTACGAGACGTTTACCAAGCGGTTCCAAAAGTATCCCGCCGGCATCGAAGTGTTGAGCCGCTTCAAATCCCCTGCCGAACAGAAAAAGGTCATCGCTGATCTGGAAAAAGGGGTGGTGGATATTGTAATCGCCACCCACCGTCTGCTCTCTAAGGATATCAAGTTCCACAACCTGGGATTGTTGGTAGTGGACGAGGAACACCGTTTTGGAGTGGCCCAAAAGGAGAAGATAAAAGCGCTGAAGGAGCAGGTCGACGTTTTAAGCCTTTCTGCAACCCCTATACCACGGAGCCTGCACATGGGGCTGACCGGGCTACGCGACTTAAGTGTGATGGAAACCCCGCCACCCGGGCGCTATCCTATTACTACCTATGTTATGGAGTATAATCCAGAAATCGTGCGCGAAGCGGTATTTACAGAGGTAGCTCGTGGGGGACAGGTGTTTGTAGTCCATAATCGGATCCAGGACATCTATCGTTTCCAGGAAGAACTGCAGGCTTTACTTCCCAGGATAAAAATTGCGGTGGGACACGGCAAGATGAAGGAGGATGAACTGGCATCCACCCTCATACGATTTATAAACCATGAGTCTGACGTCTTCCTCTGTACCACTATCATTGAGTCCGGTCTCGACATGCCCAATGTCAATACCATCATAATCGACATGGCCGACCGCCTGGGTCTGGCCCAGCTCTATCAGTTGCGGGGACGGGTTGGGCGCTCCAACCGATTAGCCTATGCCTACCTGACTTACCGTCCCGACAAGGTGATCACGGATACTTCCCAGAAACGTCTTACCGCGTTGCGCGAATTCAATGAATTGGGAGCTGGCATCCGTATCGCTTTAAGAGATCTGGAAATAAGAGGGGCAGGGAATATTTTGGGAATACAGCAGCATGGTTACATACACGCGGTGGGCTTTGACCTCTATGTGCGCCTGCTCGAGCAGGAGACCGCCAAGTTGAAAGGAATGGTGGTAAGGGAACCCTTGCAGCCCCAACTGGATATTGATGTGGATTACTATATTCCTGACAACTACATACCCGATTCCGGAACCAAGATGAGAATTTACCGCAAAATGCTGCTGGCATCGACGCCTGATGATAGTGATGAGATCCGGGAGGAGATGGAAGACCGCTTCGGAACTCCGCCTTCGCCGGTGCTCAATTTCCTGCAGATAGCCTCACTGCGGCTTACCGCCCGGGATAAGCAGATAAAAGGACTCAGGCGCAAGGGGCGAGAGGTAGAGATCCAGTTAGCCCACCGTTTGCCAGACGATTATAAGAGCCCCGACAGCCGGAAAGTCAAGAAAGTAAATCCCTATACACTAACCTTGCTCATGGATAAGGGCGATAATCTGCAGTTTTTGCAGG